>JBDTFK010000153.1:0-13355 GCA_039937995.1 Vulcanimicrobiaceae bacterium
CCGGCGATGATCCTGCTCGGCGGGTCCGAAGGAGGTGATTCATTCGCGAAGCTCGCGCCCATGTTTGCCGCACGTGGATACGTGGCGGCGTCGGTTGCGTATTTTGGGACGCCTGGGTTGCCGGATACCCTAACGAATATTCCGGTCGAAACGGTTGGGAAAGCGATTGACGCGCTGCAGGCGCGGCCCGACGTCAATCCTTCTGCGATCGGATTATTGGGAACGTCCAAAGGTGGTGAACTGACGTTGCTCGCCGCCTCCACATACCCGCAAATCAAGGCGGTTGTCGCCATCGTACCGTCGCCCGTAGCATTCATGGGTCTCGGCGAGTTCAACATCCCGACGGGATGCTCGTGGACGAAAGACGCGAAACCGCTGCCGTGCGTTCCTGCGGATGCCGCAGCGGGAGCTGCCGTCGGCCAAGAGTTTCAAGCCCACAAGCCGATCGTGCTCGCGCCCATGTACGACGCGTCGCTGGACGCCAATCCAAACGTAACCCAAGCGGCGTTTTTCCCGCTGCAAAATATCGCCGGTCCGGTGCTCTGTCTTGCGGGTTCCGACGACAAGATGTGGGATTCGTCACGTCAGTGCTCGATGGCGATGCAGTATCTCAAGGCGCACAATCACGAGTATGGCGACAAAATGATCGCGTACCCAAACGCCGGTCACATGTTTCTTTTTACGCTGCACGGTCCGTCATCCGCAATTACGTCGTACGCTGCGGGGCCCGCGACGCTCGCGTTCGGCGGCACGGCCGAGGGCGATGCGGCAGCCGCCGATGCCGCGTGGCCGGCGATATGGAGTTTCCTCGCCGCGTCGCTACGACGTTAGAAATTCTACGGTTGCAGCGTTTGTTGCTCGACCGTGGCGCGATCTACGGCAGCAGTTGAAAACGGAAGAGAAAGAAGGCGCCCGGCGCTCCAGTCGGCGGCTTCGTCCGTGTAGTGCGGCGAGCCCGGCTGACCCGATTCACCTTGCGGGATCGTGATGCCGCCCGCATCCCAGTTTCCGACGTCCCACACGGCGCGGAAGCTTTGCGAGAAGCCATTGTTCTGAACGCGAACCGTGAACGCGTCGCCGTCCCCCGCAAACGTGGTGCCGTTGAGAAACGAAAGGCCGAGCGCCGCGAGCGGATGTTTAACCGTAACCTCGCCTGCAATTCCCCAGGGTTGCGGCGAAGCCGGGAGCGTCATCGTTGCGATTACGCCGCGGTCGTTGCGCGCCGCGAGAATACCCTCCATCAGTCCGCCGCGTTGTTCCACGAGCTGCTTTCGAACGATGTACGCCGACGTCGCGTCACGCGAATCGGGCGAGAAGCGCCCGTCCCATCCGCGAAGACCGCGAAAATACCCGGCCAATTCGTGTTCGGGAATCGAGAACGTGTCCATTTGCATCGCGGAAAAGTAGGCAACGTCGTACCGCGATCGCGCGCGCAACATCACGGCAACGCGATATGCACGGTACGGCGGCGCAAACTGCGGGCTTAATTGATACTGATAGCCGGGGCCGTACATTTTATTGTTCGACGTCCAGACGATCGCGTCGCGCGAGGGCGCCACGTGCGGTAACGCATCAAACGCAACGGGCGGATAATTCGCGGATAAATCGGAAGCCGGATGAATTGCGCGCGCCCACGTGGGGTCCGTTGGAATCGACCCCGCGAGCGTGTAGGCGACGCGACCGTCGCTTTGTGCAAGCTCGAAATTCTGCGTCGGCCCCGGATATGCTCGCAAAGCGCGTAAGCCGTCTTCAATCGATGCGGCGCGGTCCAGGGCATCAAACGCGAGCAGCGGCGATTGCGGGTTGCTGTATGCGCTCCACTTCACTAAAACGAAGCGCCCGTCGTCGAGCTTGACGCCGAAGGTTTTCGCGGTGCGGTAGTAGCGAACGGTCTCCTCGCCTCCCAAGCGCACGTGAAATGTTTCGCTCGTCCATCCGGCGGGATCGAGATGTTTGGGTGCATCGAAGACCGATAGCGAAGCGACGGTCCCGTTCGTCGCGCCCCATGCGATGCGGTCGTTGTGACCGAGAATCACGCCGGGCGTCCCGGCGAGCGTCGCACCCGCTGCGTGATATCCCGGTGACTGCAAATCGACAAGGTACCATACGCCGGGAATTTGTAAGCGCAGGTGCGGGTCGTTCGCGAGCAACGCGCGCCCCGTTGCGGTGTGAGCGGCGCCCGCGGCCCACTCGTTACTGCCGAGGGGCGGCCGGGCAGCGAGGAACTGTTCGATGAGCGCAGCGGCGTCGGTTTTGCAGTGCTTCGGGTCGGCGATGTGCGCCAGGCCCGATGTAACGGGTGCATCGTAGCACGGATCGCTCAGCGGAACGTGCCTTCCGTTGCGGCCCGCAACGTCGGTCCACGAGTCGGTAAGATCGAGCACGGTCGCAAAACCCACTGCTAGCGAGTCTTGCGCCCGCCACGGTTTTGGACGATACATCAGAGCGCGAAACTCAACAGGCGTCGGCTCGCGCTGAATTGCGGCATTGACGCCGAGCGCGAACGCTTGAAGCATTTCCCGATCGTGCGGCTGCAACTTCCGCCATTGTTCTTCGACCAACGCAGCGACGGGAACGACGCGCGAGTCTTCGTCGGCGGGGAGCACGGTTTTTCCCAGAATTTCGGAGAGATCGCCGTAAACGTAGCGCCGGAGCAAGTCGAGTTGAAAAAGACGGTCGGACGCTTCGACGTACCCTTGGGCAAAAAAAAGATCGCGTTCGTTCGTAGCGCGTATGTGCGGAATGCCCCGCGCGTCGCGGCGGACGAGCACCGGCGCGTCCAATTGCAGGCCGCTCACCGTTCCGTTCGTGGCGCTCGCAGCGTGCATTCCAACAAAAATGTTTCCGGCGAACGCGGCGCACGCGACGACGCCGATAAGAACAATCACGCCGGCCGTACGAATTGTTCGCTTCACACTTAGCACTCCACGTAGAGATTGCCGCTTTCGCAGCGCACGGGAAACGTCATTACCGGAACGACCGCCGGCAAGGTTAGCGCTTCCCCGGTAGTCACATCGAACATGGCCCCGTGGCGCGGGCACGTGACGCACGAGCCGTCGAGCACGCCTTGATCGAGTGGGCCGCCGTCGTGCGTGCAGACGTCTTCGATTGCAAAAAACGAACCCGCGACGTTGCAAACCAGTATTTCAACGCCGTCAATTTCAACGCGCAGAGCCGCTCCCGGCACGATTTCCGAGGCTCCGGCTACAAAGTGTTCAGCCACGCTCCGTCTGTTCTCGCCATAACCCCAAAAAGTCCCTCACAAAAAAAAGAAACCCGCACCTGCGGGTTTCAAATAAGATTAGATTTTCGATCGCGAACTAGCCGACGGAGCCTTCCATTTCCATCTTCACCAGGCGGTTGAGTTCGACCGCATATTCCATCGGCAACTCCTTGACGAAGAAGTCGAAGAAGCCGTTGACGATCATCGCGGTGGCGTCTGCTTCGCTAAGTCCGCGCGACATCGCGTAGAAAAGTTGCTCCTCGCCGATCTTCGAAACGCTGGCTTCGTGCTCGACGGTCGAGCGTTGTTCGTGAATCTTCATTGTCGGCTTCGTGTCGCTCGCCGAAATGTCGTCCATGATCAGCGCATCGCAACGCACGTGCGTTTTCGCTCCGACCGCGCCCGGGAAGATTTCCACGAGACCGCGATAGGTCGTTTTTCCGCCGTGCGCGCTGACGCTTTTATTCGTCACAACCGAGGTCGTATTGGGAGCGGCGTGGATGACCTTGGCGCCCGCATCCTGATGCTGACCTTCGCCGGCAAACGCCATCGAAAGGATTTCACCGCGCGCGCCTTCCCCCATTAAGTAAATCGAAGGGTATTTCATCGTCAACTTAGAGCCGATGTTTCCGTCAACCCACTCCACGGTGGCATTCTTCTGGGCAATCGCGCGCTTCGTCACGAGATTGTAGATGTTGCGGTACCAATTTTGGATCGTCGAGTACCGAATCGAGGCGTCTTCCATCGCAATAAGTTCGACGACCGCGCTGTGCAGCGACGACGTCGAAAACTTTGGAGCCGTGCATCCCTCGATGTAGTGAATCTTCGCGCCCTTATCCGCAATGATCAACGTGCGCTCGAATTGACCCATATTCTCGGCGTTGATGCGGAAGTACGCTTGCAACGGCATCGCTACTTCGATTCCCGGTGGAACGTAGATGAACGAACCACCCGACCAGACGGCCGAGTTCAGTGCAGAAAACTTATTGTCCGCAGACGGGATGACCGTCGCAAGATATTTCTGAACGATTTCCGGATGCTCTTTAACCGCGGTGTCCATGTCGCAAAACAGGACGCCCTGCGCGTCGAGCTCTTTGCTGACGCTGTGGTAAACGACTTCCGATTCGTACTGTGCGGAAACGCCCGAGAGAAACTTGCGTTCGGCTTCGGGAATGCCGAGACGATCGAACGTGCGCTTGATATCGTCGGGCACGTCGTCCCACGAACGCTCGGTCCGGTCGGTCGATCGCACGAAGTAGTGGATGTCCGCGAAGTCGATCTCGGAGAGAAGCTTCGTGTCGCCCCACGTGGGCATCGGCTTATTAATGAAGATCTCGTAGGCTTTGAGGCGGAACTCGCGCATCCACGCGGGCTCGTTCTTCATCTCGCTGATGCGCTCGACGATCTCCCGGGTCAGCCCCTTGTCGGACTTAAAGACGTACTTGCTTTCGGAGTCGTGAAACCCGTGGCGATAGTCTTCGGAGATGATCGGCGACGGTTGAAGCTCGGTTGACATTACCTAACGAGGGTACCCCCAGCTCCGGGTATAGTCAAGATAGTGAAGTCGTAACTTCATATTCTTCCAGCCCCCAGATAGAAACCGCCTCCCGGGCAAGCCGAGCGAGGGGCTTTACAGGGGGGTCTGAGGGGGTTATTATGTTCGCCGGACCTCTGGTACGCCTGGGTCCACGGTTTGGGAGGCGCGCCCATACGCGCCATCGCGACGAGTCGCCCGTGCACCGAAAAGCGCCGGCAAGAGCTCGTCGATAGGTCGGGGACGTGACGCTGCACCGCAGGCGCCAGCCGACGAAGTCCGGAGGTGGGATTCCCCCGAGGTTCTAGGAGACCAGGAAATTGAAGGCACTCGGTACGCACGTCGTGTGCGAACTGTCTGGCTGTGACGCGAACGCGTTAACCAATGTCGATGTGGTCCGCGAAATGATGATCGGCGCGGCCAAGGCTTCGAGGGCGACGATTATGGAAGTCGCATTTCATCGTTTTGAGCCCCAGGGCGTTTCCGGGGTGGTCGTTTTGGCCGAATCGCATATTTCGATTCATACCTGGCCTGAAACCGGATACGCCGCGATGGATTTCTATACGTGCGGCGATCATACGGATCCGTGGCTCGCGTGTGAGTTCGCGGCATCGGCGCTCAATGCAAAGACCATGCAGACAACTGAGGTCAAACGCGGGATCGCGCAACCGGGCGGAGTTTTCACTCACGTCGTCACGCGCGATCAAGAAACCAGCACGCTCTCCGCATAGATCACTCGGGAGAATACTTCTGGAAGCAAGGGCGCCCGCGGGGGCGCCCTTTTCGTTTGGCGAAGGCTGGTGCCCGCTATGCCAAAAACCCAACACTGGCAGTGGTACGTCGAGGAGTTTGCCGAGACCGAACACCACCACCACGCCGTCGATGAAGTTTTCTATTCGGGACGCTCGGACTTTCAACAGGTCGCCGTTATCAGTACCCCGGTCTTCGGGAAGATGCTGATTCTCGACGGCGATACGCAGAGTTCGCAGGGCGATGAGAAAATTTATCACGAGTCGCTCGTGCATCCGGCAATGGCCGGCGCAGCCGACCGCAGCGAGGTGTTAATTCTCGGGGGCGGGGAGGGCGCGACCTTGCGCGAGGTTCTGCGCGATTCAACCGTGCGACGCTGCACGATGGTCGATATCGACGGTCTCGTCGTCGAACTCTCGAAAAAATATCTGCCCGAATGGGGCGACGGCGCGTTCGAAGATCCGCGAGCTCGCGTTATCATCGGCGACGCCCTCGCATTTATGCGCGACGATACGGATACGTACGGCGTGATCGTTTCCGATCTCACCGAGCCGCTCGAAGACTCGCCGAGCAACGTGCTTTTCAACGACGACGTTTTTAGGTTGATCAAGTCACGTTTGAAACCCGGCGGCATTTACGTTCTTCAAGCAAGTACGGCTGCGTTTCACAACGCATCGTTGCATTGCAAGATGTCGCGGACGCTTCGCAAGCACTACGAACACGTGACGTCGTTCTCCCAATACGTGCCGGCGTTTGATACCGACTGGGCGTTCCTGGCATGCAGCGATCGCGTCGATTTGGCCGTTCTCGACGCCGCGACGATCGATGCGTATTGCCGGGGTCTCGCAAGCGAGAATTTTTTTTACGACGCGCAAACGCACCGTCGGCTTTTCTCACTCCCGCTCTACCTGCGACGCATGCTGGCGGCGAGCGGACCGGTTTTTCGTTAGGATACATCCATGAATCCCGATTTTGACTCGGCTCCCCACGAATGGGAGAAGGAAAAGTCGCATTTCGTCGCGCTGCTCGACCTCAGGCTAGAAAAGGTCGAGCACGGGCGGGCCGTAATGCGCATGCCGTTCCGCCCTGAGATCTCTAACGGAGTCGGCGCGATCCATGGAGGCGCGATCGTGAGCCTGTGCGACACGGTGTTCTATGTGGCGCTAGCTTCAGTTTACGGCCGCGAGCAAGATACGGTGACCGTATCCCTGCAATGCAATTTCCTTGCGCCGGCACTGCCGCCGCACGATCTCATAGCCGAAGCGATTGTGTTGCGTTCGGGGCGGCGAATTTGTTACGGTGAAGTACTCGTCCGGAGCGGCGGCAAGTTGGTCGCTCACGCGACGCTCAATTTCCTGAACACCTATCCACAAGAAAAGGTCCCCAAAGAATGACCGCCTCATCCGATTTGCGTCGCACCGCGCTTCACGGCGAGCATGTGGGCCTCGGGGGCCGCATGGTTCCGTTCGCCGGTTTCGAGATGCCCGTTCAGTACGCCGGAATTCTCAAGGAGCACGACGCCGTGCGCCATCGAGCAGGTCTCTTCGATCTCTCGCATATGGGGCAATTCGTGCTGGAAGGCGAGCAGGTTGCGCCGTGGGCCGAAACGCTGACGATCAACGCCGTGGCTTCGATGAAGCCGATGCAGGCGCGATACAATATCTTTTGCAATCCGCAAGGCGGCGCACACGACGATACGATTTTCTACCGCCTCGAGAATCGCTGGCTGCTCGTGGTTAACGGCGCAAATGCGGATAAAATGTGGGCCCATCTCAACGCGAATCTGGCCGAGGGCGTGAAGTTGCATAACCTTCACGGCCGCAATGCCTTGATTGCGATTCAAGGTCCGAAGGCAATTGCGATGTTGCAAGGCCACATCGACATCGATCTCGCGAGCGTCAAATACTATTTCTGCGCCGAAGGGAACGTGTACGGACGCCCGGCCGTCGTCGCGCGCACCGGCTACACCGGCGAAGACGGCTTTGAGATTTTCTGTGCGGGCGACCACGCCGGCGAGATTTGGCGGGGACTGCTGCGCGATCATCGCGAGGCCGGACTGGAGCCGTGCGGACTGGGCTCGCGCGACGTCTTGCGCCTCGAGGCCGGCATGCCGCTTTACGGCCACGAGCTGACCGAGGAAATCACGCCGGTGCAAGCCGGACTGCAATGGGCGTTGAAAACCGCGAAGCCCGAATTCATCGGCCGCAATTCACTCATCGAGCAACTTGCGAAAGATGAGTACCGGCGCATCGTGGGCCTTGTTATGAGCGGGCGCACTCCGGCGCGCGAGGGATATCCGGTTTTTTTCAGCGGGAGCCTCGCGGGCGAGGTTCGAAGCGGTTCGCTCGCTCCGTCGGTTGAAAACAAAAATATCGCGACGGCGCTGGTCGATCGCGATGCCGCAACCGTGGGCACGAAGTTAGAGGTCGAAGTGCGCGGAACCAAGCACGAAGCCACGGTCGTAGCGACGCCTTTTTACAAGCGACAAAAGTAAACCCTTAAGGAGATAGTGCGTTGAGCCAAACGGATAATTTGCTCTTTAGTAAAGAGCACGAGTGGGTGAAGATCGACGGCGATGTGGCGACCGTCGGAATTACCGACTACGCCCAACATTCACTCGGCGACATCGTGTACGTTGAATTACCCCGCGCCGGCAAACAGATCGACCAATTTTCTAACATCGGCGTCGTCGAATCCGTCAAAGCGGTATCCGATCTCTTCACGCCGATCGGCGGTGAAGTCACCGAAATCAACGGCGCGCTCGAGGCCGATCCGGCTGCGCTCAATCGCGATCCTTACGGCAACGGTTGGCTCTTTAAAGTCAGAATGAACGACGTCGACCAAAAAAACAACCTGCTTTCTCCGGCCGACTACGAAAAAATAGCCGTAGACTAGGATCGCAATGTACACTCCGCATACCGACCGCGACATCCGTGCGATGCTCGATGCAATCGGCGTGGGCTCGCTCGAAGAGTTGCTCAAAGTCCCCGAAACCGTCGCGCTCAAATCCGCGATCGACGTCGTTCACGCGCTGCCCGAATACCAGATTGCGCGTCGCTTCGATGCACTTGGTGCGAAAAACCGGGGCGTCGATTACGCATCGTTCCTCGGGGCGGGTGCTTACCGGCACTACATTCCCCCGGCGATTGCCGCGCTTGCCATGCGCGGCGAATTCCTTACGGCGTACACGCCGTACCAAGCCGAGGTTTCCCAGGGCTACCTTCAAGCGATCTACGAGTGGCAAACCTACATCTGTTTGCTCACCGGCATGGACGTTGCGAACGCGTCGGTATACGACGGAGCGACGGCGCTTGCCGAAGCGGCGATCATGGCGCTCAATGCCAACGGCCGCAAAAAAATCTTGGCGTCACGCGCCGTCGATCCGAACTATCGCGCCGTGCTAAGGACGTACTGTGACGGTCTCGACGTCGAAATCGACGAGATCGCGTACACGCCCGAAGGCACGACCGACATGGCGTGGCTTCGCGACGCGGTCGCGTCCAAAGAGTACGCTGCGGTAGCCGTCGCTTCACCAAATTTCTTCGGCAATATCGATATGCTCGACTCGGCGGCTCTCGCCGCCGTTAACGCAAGCGAGACGGTGCCGATTGCCGTCGTAACCGAGGCCATATCGATGGCGGCGCTCGCGAGCGCGGCTTCGTGGGGCGCGCAAATTGTGGCGGGTGAAGCGCAGAGTTTCGGCGTTCCTCTCGCGTACGGTGGTCCGTACGTGGGTTTCATTGCATCGACGGCACAGCACATGCGGCGTATTCCCGGGCGCCTGGTTGGGAAATCGGTCGACACCCACGGCAAAACGGCGTACGTCCTTACGTTGCAGGCGCGCGAGCAGCACATTCGCCGCGAACGCGCCACCTCGAACATCTGCACGAACCAAGCGCATTGCGCGTTGATCGCGACGATGTATCTCGAGCTTATGGGGCAAACGGGTTTGCGCGACGTGGCGTCGCTCAACTTAGAGCGTTCGCGCGAACTCGCAACCGCGGTATCGCAACTCGGCGGTATCGACCTGAAATTCAACGCGCCGTTCTTCAACGAGATCGTCGTCGACGTCCATCGCCCGGCGGCAGGGGTGCTCGCGGAGTTGCAAGAGCGCAAGATACTCGGGGGTGTCGATCTCGGGCGCTTCTATCCCGAACTCGACGCGTGTATCTTAATGAACGCGACGGAACTCACCACAACCGCCGATATAACGGCGCTCGCAAAAGCACTCTCCGAGGTTGTCCATGTCCACGCAAACGTCTGAGCGCACCGACGAAAGCCCGTTAATTTTTGAACTCGGCCAGCAGGGCCGGGCGAATCAATACGTCGAGCGCGGGAAACCGCTCTCGACCTTCCTCCCGGCCGCCGTTTTGCGCGACGAGCTGCCGTTGCCCGATAACAGCGAACTCGACGTCGTGCGTCACTTCACCCGTCTTTCGCATCGTACGTTTGGAATCGACTTAGGATTTTATCCGCTCGGTTCGTGCACGATGAAATACAATCCGCGCATCAACGATGCGATGGCGGCGAAGCGAGAGTTCGCCCAACTCCACCCGTACACGCCCGACGAACTCGCGCAGGGTGCGTTGCAGGTGATGTACGAACTCGAGCGCTCTTTGAGTTCGCTCTTCGGGATGGCCGCATTTTCGCTCAATCCTGCGGCGGGCGCGCACGCCGAGCTCGCAGCGTTGCTGATCGCGAAGAGATATTTTAAAGACCGGGGCGAGAAACGCGATACGGTGATCGTTCCCGACACGGCTCACGGTACGAACCCTGCCTCCGCGGCGATGTGCGGATTCAAGGTCGTGAGCTTACCCTCCGACGAGCGGGGCCGTGTGAGCGTCGATGAAATTAGGAAGGTTTTGGGAAACGATACGGCCGTCTGCATGATGACCAACCCGAACACCCTCGGCCTCTTCGAAGACCATATCGCCGAGATCGCTGCCGCCGTTCACGAAGCGGGCGGTTTGATGTATTACGACGGCGCGAACGCGAACGCGATTATGGGCAACGTGCGCCCCGGCGACATGGGGTTCGATCTCATGCATCTCAATACGCATAAGACGTTCACGATTCCGCACGGAGGCGGCGGCGCCGGTCACGGGCCTGTGGGAGTGGCGGCGCATTTAGTCGACTACTTGCCGACGCCCGTGGTGCTGGCTACGGCCGACGGAACCTACCGGTTGGAATTCGACCGCGCAAAATCGATCGGTCCCATGCGCTCGTTTTGGTCGAATTTCGCGCACGCGGTGCGCGCCCTTTCGTACATCTATGCAAACGGTGCCGAGGGCTTAAAGAGAGTCTCGCAACTCGCGGTACTCAATGCGAACTACATTCGCGTTAAGGTCGCGCCGTTCTTGGAAACGCCCTATCCCGAAATCTGCCGTCACGAGTTCGTCGCTTCCGCGCAAGAACTCAAAAAGCAAACCGGCGTAAAGGCGCTCGACATTGCCAAAGCTCTGCTCGACCACGGCATGATGGCACCAACGATGTATTTTCCATTGATCGTTCCGGAATGTCTGATGATCGAGCCGACGGAAACCGAATCCAAAGAGACGCTCGACCGTTTCATCGAAATCCTTCGCGAGATCGTTGAAACCGCCAAAACCGACCCGGAAAAAATCACGTCGGCGCCGGTCACTACGGTCGTCGGCCGAGTCGACGAAACGCGCGCTGCGCGCCAACCCGACCTTAGGTGGAAGCGCCCCGGTTAGGCCGGCTCGGCGACGCCGGCTGAAATCTCCCAGGGTCACCCGAAAAGGGTAAACCTTCCGGCAGGCGCTTCTTGGGGCCGGGGCCTATAATGGAGGTAATCGGGGGGCGCGCTTTGGGCCCCCTTCACCGTCCCTGCGGGGTTGCTATCGACATGCGGATCAAGTACGAGGTGTCGGCTGGTGGGCTGGTTTTGCGGCGTCGCGAGACCGGCTTCGACGCATTGTTGATCGGCCGGGGCACGCCGCGGGTCTGGACGTTGCCGAAGGGGCATGTCGAGGCGCGCGAGTCGAACGAGCAAGCCGGATTACGCGAAGTTCGCGAGGAGACGGGGTGCTGGGCCGAGATTCTGACGCGTTTGAACGAGATCTCGTATTGGTTTTACGTGGGGCGTGCCAAGCACAAGAAATCGGTAACGTTCTTCCTGATGCGCTACATCTCGGGCGACACCGACAATCACGACCACGAGGTTGACGAGGCGCGCTGGTTTGAAATCATGTCGGCCCGCAAAGCCCTAAAATACGTCAACGAAAAACGTTTGGTAGATATGGCGATCGACTACGTCAAGGTCAACCCCGCTTCATTCGGCGACCTCCCGTACGTCGCGCGAACGGCCGAAGCGAAGACTTCTTGAGCGAAGTGGTTACGGAGGGCGCTCTCGGCGATTCGGTCACACCTGGACCGGCCCAGGGCGAGCAGCCGCATGCGTTCGGCGTTCGGCTCGACGTTTTCGACGGGCCGCTCGATCTGCTCTTGAGCCTGATCAAAGAACAGCAGCTCGATATTGCAACCGTCCCGCTTGCGATGGTGGCCGAACAGTATCTCGCCTACGTGCGGACGATCGAAGATCTCGACGTCGAGGTGGCGGCCGAATATCTCGTTATCGCGGCGACGCTCGTGTTTCTCAAATCGAAAGCGCTCTTGCCGCCGATTCCGCAAGAATTTCTGGACGAAACCGATGAAACACCCGAAGCGCTGGAAGAGCGCTTGCGACGGCGCTTGATCGCCTACTCGCAATACCGGGAGCTAGGTCTCCAACTGCGCTCGCGGCAGGATGAAGCAAGCGGTTTTTACTTTCGCGACTCCGGCGACTCGACGACCGAAGTGATGCAGCGCTACCGCATCGATCCCGAGAAGCTCAAACGCGCTTTTATTGTGATGTTGAGTCAGGCGCGTCCCGAAAAACGGGAGATCGTGCGCGAGCGCGTTTCGCTGATCGCGCAAATGGATTACATCACGCGAAAAATCAAGGAGCGAGGCGAAGTGACGTTCTCGGCGCTCTGCCGTGAGCTCGGCATGACGCGAGAAGTTATTATCATCACGTTTCTCGCGATTCTCGAACTCGTCCGCCGCAATCGCATCGCGTTCGAGCAGCCGGAACTCTTCGACGATATCCGGCTTTTTCCGACCTCTGCGCAACCCTCCACCGAAGGATAACTCGTGCAGTCCGACGTTTTGGAATCTAACTCGAACGAGGGCGCGAGCGACGAAGCTCAAGCGCTCCATGCCGCAGCCGACGCCGTCCAGCCCGCCGTTGAAGCGCTGCTTTTTGTTGCGAGCGAACCGCTCGAGACCAAACGTATTGCGAAGCTGACCGGCGAAGACGAGAAAGCCATCGCGCTTGCGATCCAGCGTTTGGAAGAGCGCTACGCGGATGGTTGCGGCATCGTTTTGCGTGAAGTTGCCGGGGGATACCGGTTAGCGACCGCTGCGAACCTGCGCGGAATCGTCGAAGCCTATTTACTGCCGCCGAAGACGACGCTTTCCACCCCGGCGCTCGAAGCGCTCGCAATCGTCGCGCACATGCAGCCGGTTACCAAAAGCGAGATCGAATCTATTCGGGGCGTCAATTCCGAGAGCGTAGTGAGTACGCTGATCGACCGCAATCTCATTGCCGAGGCGGGCCGCAAGGACGTGGTCGGCCGGCCGATGCAGTACAAGACGACGAGCTTGTTTCTGGAATCGTTCGGGCTGAATTCACTCGACGACTTGCCGCAGCTCGAACTCGAACCGGGCCAACCTCTCGAACTCAATCTCCTCGTTCCCGCCGGAGAATCGCCGGTGGAACCTCCGGGTGAAGAGAATCCATGACGACCTTCGACGCGCTATCGGGAAATTATGATGCCGGCCGGCTCG
>JBDTFK010000154.1:0-4122 GCA_039937995.1 Vulcanimicrobiaceae bacterium
GGAGAGACCGCGAGGTTCGTTTTCCGTGACGATCGTCAATCCGGCGGACGAGGGCAGCCGGTCGAAGGCCCCCGCAACTATGTTCGCCCGCTCCCACGTGGGCAGACCTCGAAGATCTACGCGTACCATTTCCATATTTTTCCTTAGTTCTGGCCCCCTGAGGGGTCTACTTCCGCGTTTCTTTCGGAAGCTGGTCCGTCGGGACGAGCGCGACCGGATTTTTGGCCGCTTTCCAAAGTTTTTGCGGGCCTGCCGGCAGCGAATCCATGTGTTTTAGGAACAAGGCAATTTGCCAGATCTGATTCTCGTCCAGCGTACGCCCGAATGAAGGCATGCCGGTGAGCCGGATCCCGTGCTTAACCTTCCAGTACGTGACGCCCGGTGGATCGTCTTCGACACCGTCTTTGGCAAGCTGCGGAGCGCGCTGGTAGAGACCGAATCCAATCGTTGACGGCCTCGCGTCCGCCACGCCGTGACACGCAGCGCAGTTGACCGCATAGAGCTTTATACCGGCTTCAAGATTTTCGTCGTTCTGAGCAACCGGGCTCGGCGAAGAACTCACCTCGCGAGCAAGCGTCGCATGAAGCGAAGCGCTCGCCGCCCATCGTTCCAGACGTCCGGGCCTTGCATCGGCATTGGCCGGGACCAGCAGCCCCTGCGTAATTCCGACGTATCCGATGAGACCCAACATCACGAGCGTCGCAACGATCCCAAAGAGAAAGAATTTCAACCGCAACCTCCGCCTAGTAACGCCAGGTTTTTTTAGCCTCGGAAACCTTCCCCTGCGTTCGAGGCATCACAGGAGTTTAGTATGACGACGTTCCCTCAGGCGCAGTTTCCCGACGAACAATCGGCGGACGGCTCCTTTGTCCGACAGCACGACGCATTTCGCGCCTGGGTAGGCGTAGAGGGCAATTCCGGGCTTCCCGCGGTCGCAGGCCGATACCGCCTTTACGTCTCGCTCGCCTGTCCGTGGGCACACCGTACGATCGTCGTTCGCGCCCTCAAGTCACTTGAAGAAGCCGTCGAAATGACCGTCGTCGATCCGGTTCGCGACGAGCGCGGCTGGCATCTGGGCGACTGGTTCCTGAGTGAGGCGTACTACGCGAGCGACCCGGACTACCGAGGGCGCGTCACCGTCCCCGTCTTATGGGATACGCATACCAAGCGAATCGTAAGCAATTCCGATGACGACATCATGCGCATGTTCGAAACGCAGTTCGATGCGATCGGAAACAGCGATCTCGACCTTTATCCGAAAGCGCTGCGCGCCGAGATCGACGCGCTAAACGCCATTATTTACGACGGCGTAAACAATGGCGTCTACGAAGCCGGTTTCGCTACCGAACAGGCCGTTTACGAAAAGGCCGCTTATCGCGTGTTCTCAACGCTCGACATGCTGGACGAGCGGCTTGCCTCGAACCGGTATTTGTTTGGCCCGCGGCCCCTCGAGAGCGATTGGCGATTGTTCGTAACGCTGATTCGCTTTGACGCCGTGTATTTCGGTCACTTCAAGTGCAATCTACGCCGCATCGTGGATTATCCCAATCTCTCGGGGTATCTTCGCGATCTGTACCAGGTTCCGGGTGTCGCGCCGACGGTAAACTTCGATCATATCAAGCGGCACTACTATTACACGCACGACGATCTCAATCCGACGCGAATCGTTCCGATCGGGCCACTTCTCGATTTGGATGCGCCGCACGGCCGCGCACACTTCGGCACCGGATTGCAGACGTAGAGGCGTTTTGATGCCGGGAGCAGGTCGCGTTCTCACGAAGCACGGGTGATGGCGACCACGTTCCACTACGGCGAAATGGCTTGGCCCGCGATTCGCGAGGCAGCCGCACGCGGACTCGTTGCGGTCGTACCGATTGCAACGATTGAAGATCACGGCCCGCATCTTCCGGTCGACACGGACTTGCGCCTATGCAATGCCGTGTGCGAAACGGCCGTCTCGCGCGCGCCCGATCGCGCCGTTCTCGTTCCTGCAATCAATCACGGGTATAGTCCGCACCACATGGATTTTCCGGGAGCGATCACCATCGGCGCGCACACCCTCATAGACTACGGAGTCGACGTTTGCCGGAGCCTCGCACACCACGGTTTTACGCGAATGCTCATTGTAAACGGTCACGGCAGTAACACGCCTTTTATCGATATCATCGCCCGGCTCACCGTTGTCGAGACGGACGTTCTTGCGGCCGCCGTAAATTACTGGGCGGCTCCGGGAGTTCGCCGGGTAGCCGAGACGCTACGCGAGTCGGATAAAATCGGCGGCATGAATCACGCATGCGAGTTCGAGACCTCGATCTATCTCGCGGTCCGTCCCGACTTGGTGGACATGAGCAAGGCGGCGCGCGAACTGGGTCACCGGCCCACGAAAAATTATTGGACCGATCTCATCGGCGGCGACGGACCTCTCGTGATGATGGAGCACTGGTCTTCGCTTACGGAAAGCGGCGTGATGGGCGACCCAACGAAAGCCACGGCGGAAAAGGGGCGCAAACTCCTGGATGCCGCGGCGAACGGAATCGTCGAACTTATCGACGAGATGCGCGCGCGCCCTCCCGCGGTACGGAAAGATCATCATTGAGTCGCGCGCTTGCCGTTGCGTGTCTCTGCGCTTTCGCGTTTCTCACGGTGGCGTGCAGCCGGCCGCACGCGTGGACGATTCCGGGCGTCTTACGTATCGCAGGACGCGAAGATCCCGATAACCTCAACATTTTGCTCGGCACGGAAACGGTCGATTCCGATCTCTCGATGTTCTTCGGCGGCTATCTCTTCAATTTGAACGATCGCGACGAACTCGAGCCGGAACTTGCAACGCGCGTTCCAACCCAGAGCGATGGTGACATCAGTCGCGACGGTCTAGCCGTAACGTATCACTTACGGCGCGGCGTCACGTGGCAAGACGGCGCTCCCTTTAGCGCCGACGACGTCATTTTCACGTGGCATGCGATGCTCAATCCACGCAATCTCATCGTAAGCCGGTTCGGCTACGACATCGTAGGTTCGATCGACCGGCGCGACGCCTACACCATCGTCGTTCATCTCAAGCGGCGGTTCGCCCCGTTTGTCGCAACGTTCTTCACGATGGCAAATCACTCGAATTTCATCCTGCCCGCACATTTGCTCGCAAAATACCCGGACATCAATCACGTAGCGTACAACGACCGCCCAATCGGAACGGGACCGTTCCGCATAGACTCATACGAAAAAGGCGCCAAACTGGTCTTCGTAGCCAACCCCCACTACTGGCGAGGTGCGCCAAAACTTCAACGCATCGAATGGTCGATCGTTGGAAGCGACAACACGATGCTGACGCTTCTTCGTTCCCACCAGATCGACATGTTCTACCGCGCACCCGAAACGATGGCGGAGAGTCTTCGGAACATCCCCGGAACGCGGGTTAGCCTCTCGCCGTTTACGCGGTTTGCGGATATCGGACTCAATGCGGCAACGGACGCGCTGCGCGACGTTCGCGTGCGGCGCGCGATCGCGTACGCAACCGACAAGAAAACGCTCGTCGATAAGGTTACGCACGATGTGGACGTTCCGGGCAACACCGATCAGCCGGAGTTTTCGTGGGCCTACAATCCAAACGCGCGGCACTATCCGTACGATCCCAAAGCGGCGGCAGCACTTCTCGACTCCGCCGGTTGGAAGATGCGAGCGGACGGCATTCGCGAGAAAAACGGGGCCCCACTCCACTTGATGCTCGTGAGTTTCACCGGCTCCGGCACGGCAAACGCTACGGAAGAATTGCTCCAGTCGCAGTGGCATCAGGTTGGAATCGACGTCAGCATCAAAAACTACCCATCCGGCCAGTTGTATGCGACCAAGGGAATGGGCGGAATCGAGCAATCCGGAAAATTCGACGCGGTCTTTGAAAACTGGGCAAACGGCAGTGATCCCGATGACTCAATTCTCGTTACCTGCGCCATGGCGCCGCCCGCGGGCTGGAACATCTACCACTTCTGCAGCGCGCGGCTCGATGCGGCCGAACGGACGGCGCTCACGAGTTACGATCGCAGCACGCGCCGCAAAGCGTATGCAACGGTCCAAGAAGTTGCGAGCGAAGAACTGCCGTTTATCGTGCTTTGGTATCAGCGACAGCTC
>JBDTFK010000155.1:0-4733 GCA_039937995.1 Vulcanimicrobiaceae bacterium
AGCGGATTGGTAACGAGATTGTTGTTCGGATCGACCACAACCGGATACGCGCCTGCGAATTGCCCGGTTTGCGCACCGCCGATTCCGGTAGCCACCGGTTGCCACGCTTGATTGACGCCCGGCTCGCCGCGATAGTTGTCGAACAGATTGCTGATGTACGCGCCGTACGTTACGTTGTGGTGCTCGTACTCGACGTTCAAGTCGGCAAACAAGCGGGGTTGAGTGAGCGTTTCGCCCGCGAGCGCCGGCTCGCTATTTCCGCGACACGCGAAATATTTCGGGTGCAAGAAATTACCGGCGAACGCCGGATCGTCGTAGCACGTCGCGTTATACGATTGATTCGGCAGGCCGGGTCCCGCAAAGGGCTCCGAGATGCCGAGGTTTCCGGTTGGAATGGCGTACAGCGTTCCGTTAATGAACCCGTACGACGTCATCCCGACCCCGAACGGAATGCCGCCGTCGTAAGAAAGGATCGGGTTTATGCGCCATCCGTTACGCGTCTTGTATTCGATTCCGGCAACCGCGGAGAACGGGGGTAAGTAGCTCGCGTGGAAAAGCGAACCGGTTTCGTACAAGTATTGCGAAACCACCGGTAAACTATCGGATCCGGCAACCGGCGGCGTGTTTGTTAGCGAATTCACATAGTTCGCGGTAAGAAAGCCGCTCCACCCCACGTTGCGATCCGGCGTCGTGAGCATGAACTCTACGCCGACAGTTTTCTGAATGCCGGTTTCGCGCTCTTGAAATGAACCCGCCGTCTGTTGACCGGTTACCGGCGACGGAAGACCCGCCCCGAGCAACACGGTTTGGTACGTGTCGTAGCCTCGGCGCGCGTATCCGGTGAGTTTCGCCCCCCAGCCGTTCTTAAATTGATGGCTGTAAGCAACGTCCCAGTTATTGTACGTAGCGACGGTTTGACCGCCGACGTCGGGAGCTGCAAACGATTGATCGAACGACCAATACACCGACGAAGCGTAGTTGGGACACTGAAAATAGTTTCCCGGGATCTGCAGAGTGCCGTTGCCCGAAAACGGAACGTTCGGGTTCGGGACGTACGTGCCGTTGAGCCCCGTCCCTACCGGGTGCCAGCCGCTCCCGCACGCCGGACCGGTACCCGTCAATGGGTTGAACGTGGGATAGTTCGCATCTTTGGCGGGGATCGTCCACAAAATCGGATCGACGCCGGAAATATTGGTCGGCGTTCCGGCAGTTTGCCCGAAGAAGAAGCTGGCCGATCTGCCGTAACTCACGCGGACGCTGTCGTGCGGTGTGAGCACGTAGCTTGCAGCGAGTCGCGGTTCGAATACGAGCGGATGGAGATAGCTATTCGAAAGCTGCGCGAAACCGACGCCGACGTCGGCGGTATTGCTCGGGTCCTTGTTGAGCAACGGGTTCGCCGCCCAACGAAGGTTTTGGCCGTCAATGCGCATGCCGTAGTCGACGGACAAGCGCGAGTTCGGCGTCCATTGGTCGCGCAATCCGACGCCGTACTGCTGGAAATCGGAACCGTTGTAGTTGAAGCCCGTTGTGGGAATCGGGGGCAACGCTCCGGTCCACTTTCCGTGTGCGAGCAGCCAGGAGTACAGATAGCACCCTTGCGTCGTCGCGGCATTCGGGCTGGAACTGAAGCCGTTATCGTAGGCGGGCCCGATGCACGGGTTTGCCGCGCTGACGGGTTGCCCAACTTGCAGCGGAAGATACCAATCTTCAACGCGCGGCCCGGTCGGCGCATACGCGGCTGGATTGGTAAGTTCCGGGTCGGTCGAAGAAATGGATTCGTCCGCGTTTCGTCCACCGAGAAAACCTTGCCACGTGTTGCCGTGGTTCTGCTGGTCCCAATACGGAAATCCATTTTCGAACTTCCCGACCAGCGTAAGGGTGTGTTTTTCGCTCGCAACGGTCGTTACTTGCGCTTGAAATCCTACCTTGCGGCCGCCCGCATTGTTGTACCCCGGGAGACTCGAACCGGTCGTAAGGTCCGACGAATTTCCCGTGATGTTGTTCGCAACGAGGCCACCCCAGTTGTAGAAGAACGCGTTAAGCGACGTCGCGTTTCCGAGCGGCCGCGTGTAGCCGAGCTTCAAGAAGTTTGTGGGTCCGTACACGAATTGCTCGGGAGAATTCACCGGAAGAAACGACTTGGGAACCCCGGCAAGATAGGGAATAACCGAGTCGTACCACTTGATTCCGGTCGGATCCCCCGGGGTCGTCGGCCACATCGGTAATCCGTTGAAATCGGTTTGGAATTGCGAATACGAGAAGGGATCGTACGGATAGTAGTTCGCGCTCGCAAGACCACCGTAGTTTGCCCAAGAGCGATGATCGAGCCAGTCGGTTAAGACTTGAACTTGCTGGCTGTTGTTCTTTCCGAAACGGTAGTAGAAGTTATTCAGAAAATCGTCGTCGTAGCTAAACGACATGCCGAGATATTGCCCCGCATCCGATGCATCGCGTCCGTAAGGCGCAATTTCGGGCGCCGTGCGGCTCGAACGGAATGAAACGAAGTCTGAGAAACGATCGTCCGGTGTCGCGATGCCGTACTGGCCCGCCATCGAATGATCGTACCAAGGCGACGACACGTCGAAGCTCACAAAGCCGCTGCCCGGGAAACTCCCGCGCCCCGGAACGACGTTAACGACGCCTGCGCCGATGCCGCCCTGCGTCGCGTCGCCCGCGCCGCTGACGACCTGAAGGCTGCCTTTGCCGTCTCCTACGCCGTTGAGGTAACTCTGGCTCGGATTTTCATCGAAGAACGATCCGCGATAATCGACGCCGTCGAATTGATAGCCGATTTCAACGCTCGCGGATCCGCGAATCGTAAAAGCGTTGTTGCTGTTGCCGGGACCGCCCACAAAATTCGTATTCTTAATGACACCCGGGGCGGAAAGCACGAGTTGATTGAGATTCGTGGAGCCCTTTTCGCCCAGCGCCTGATCGACTCGCGAGCCTTGAAACGTTGTGACGTCGATCGTCTGATGCGGCTGAAAGGCAGATGAAGCTCCGCGCGATTGCACCGTTGCAATTGTTTTAAGACCCCGGAGCAACTTGATGACGCCGAGCGTTTCGGTTTCGTCGCCGAAAACCGTGACGCCGGTCAGGGTTGAATCGACGTAGTCTTTTGCGCTCACGCGTACGGTGTATGTGTCGGGCGGAAGTTCGAGAAGCGTGAAAAAGCCGCGGGCGTCGGTGCTTGCACGGAAGTTGCCCGATTCGGAGGTCACGAGGATGGCTGCGCCTGCGAGGGGTTTGCCGCCGTCTTGATCGACCACGGTGCCGCGGAGCGTTCCGGTTACACCTCCCGCGGCGGTCGCCGGAATCGGAAGCGAAAACGACAGCGCCGCAACGAGCAATACCATCGCAGCTATGCGACTGTATGCTCCACATCGATGCAATACCAAGGAGGACCTCCTTAAGGGCAGCTTACGGATGGCACTCTGCTTATAGGTGCAGAGTCCCTTTACCTATGACTTAAGTCGGGAAATTTTTCGAAGGGCCATTGCCCCCGAAGCGCGGCCTGTACGAGAAAGACGGCAACGCCGATGATAAGACTCGCGATGCCGAACCCAATCGCAAATGTGCCGGCGCTCAAGAACACATACGCCCAGCCGGCGAGCGCAATCAACGCGGGAATCGGGTAGAGAAACATCCGGTAGGGAGCGCGGGTGCCGCGCCGGCGCAGAAGAACGAGCGCGCCGATCTGCGCGATGGATTGAATGAGCACGATTCCCGTGGTGAGCGCGTTGATAACGTCGTTGAGTGAAAGCAGACAGAACGGCAGCGCGATAATACCCATGACGAGCAGCGACACGTCGGGAAACCGCAGCGTCGGATGCACGTGTGCAAACGGCGGGAGAAACACCCCGTCTTCGGCGGCGGCAAACGGTACGCGCGATGAGCCCAAGAGATTTCCGTAGACCGACGCAAATGCGGTCACCAAGACGAGAACGGTGACCGTGCCCGCGGCGACGCTGCCGAAGGAATTCTGAACGATCGCGGAAGCGACGTGTTGCCCGAGAATGGGCAGCGTTCCGTCGGCCAGCGGGATGATGGATTGCCACGGAATCGCGCCGAGAACGCCGACCTGCATTGAAATATAGAGCGTGGCGACGACGAGAATGGCGATGAGGATCGATCGCGGCAGCGTTCGCGCAGGATTGATGATTTCGCCGCCGATATAGCTCGACTGACCGTACCCGAAATAGTCGTACATCGCGATAATGAGCGCTTGTCCGAGTCCCGCGCGCAAGCCGTTCCAAAACGAATCGTGGGCTGCGAGCGTAAAGGCTTGGTGCGAGTTGAAGTGTGAGTACGAGGCGACGATCACGCACGCGAGCGTGACGAACGATGCGATTGCAAGCCACGTTCCCGTCGACGAAATAGACGTGATTTTTCGATACAGCGCCAGAATCGTAACGACGCCGACCGCGATGGCAAGAATTTTGATCGAAGCCGGGTTTCGTGACAGATATGGAAACAAGTACCCGGCGTAGTTCGCAAACCCGATGTATCCGGTCGCCTGATTCATCGGCGCGACAAAGACCGTTTGCCAGACGAAGAGAAATGCGAGAAGCCGTCCGAAACCGTGGCGTCCGAACGCCTCCCGCAAATACCCGTAGGTGCCGCCCGATGCGGGAAAAAGCGAGCCGAGTTCCGCCCAGACCAACCCGTCGCAGAGTGCGAGTACGGCGCCGAGCAACCACCCGATGAGCGACAGCGGACCGTGCAGCGCGCCG
>JBDTFK010000156.1:0-7717 GCA_039937995.1 Vulcanimicrobiaceae bacterium
GATCGCGACTGCCGATGCGGCGGTGACAATCGATGCGAACGGGAAGCGGCGCGCGATTGCGATCGCGGCCAACACGGCGGCAATCATCAGTGCGTCGTTGTGGCCTTCGATTGCGCTCCAGATGACGATGGGGTTACACGTTAAGAACACGCCCGAAAAGCGCCTCTGCCTTTCGTCTTTCGCAATCGCGCCGCACAGCGCGAGGCAGACCGGTAACGCCGCCATTGCGAGAATGCGAAATGCACTCAGTTGCACCCAGACCGGAGCTCCGGCGAATAGCGTCGATATGCCGCGCGCGATTGCGACGAAACCTTCGCCGTAGACGCACGCGGGAAGTTGCGGCCACTGCCATGCGGCTGCGGTAAATATCCTATCGCTTGCGGGTAGGACGTGGTGGAGGTACGGATTCAGACCGGTGCGCGCCATTTCGCCGTAGGCTGCGTAAGCATAAATGTCGCTTGAGAAAAGCGGCGTGAACCAGGCTCCCGCAACGAGCACCGCGACGACCGTGGCAAGCGTGATGCGCAACGGCGGCGGTCGGCGCAATAAAAGCACGTACGGCAAGAACGCGCATCCGATCGTCAGGGCCAGGAGCAGGAAGGTCAGCATTCCGAATCCGCCCCACGCGGTTGCGACGGGAACGGGCTGCGCGCGGTCGATCGAAAAATGCGCCGGCGTGTGGCCTGCTAAGAGCCGGCTCGCGAGCGCTCCGGCGGCGAATACGGCCGCGAGGGCTGCGGCCGGTTTCATTGTTTCCGTGGCGCGAGCGCGGCTACGCCGATCGCGATTGCGAGAATCCACGGACCCCCGACCTTGGGATAGAAAATCAGATAGTCGACGATCTGATGGAGTGCCAGAGCGGCCGTTGCCGCGAATGCGGCGAGCGTCCATGGGTTGCTTCGCACACCGCTCCACAACGTGCGCAGCGCGCTTGCAAGAAACGTAACGACCGCTGCAAAGAGGACGATGCCGCCCTCCGCGAGGGATTGCAAATACCAGCTATTCGCGTGCGTGCGCACGCCGTAGAGGCCGGCCCGATTCAATGCGAGTTCGTAGTTCCCGGCGCCGATGCCGGTGATCGGACTCGCGCGGAAAAAGTGGAGCGCGGCCCGCCATAACTCGGCGCGGTTTCCCACGCCGCCTGCGTAGTCGGACTGCGTTGAGGTAAATCGGAAAACGTTGTCGGATTGCGTAAGAAACGCCCAAACTTCGGCACCGATTCCCCCGCAAATAACGCCGATCCCTAGCGGAAGCAAAGCGCGTAGCGCCGCGCGCCCGGCAATGAGTACGAGAACGATTGCCACGGCCGCGGTTCCGGCGATGCCGCCGCGCGAAAACGTCAGGATCAACGAGCATCCGGCGAGAAGCAGCGCAACGTCGGTGGAGAGAGTGCGCTTGCGAATGTTCCAGGCACCGAGCGTCGCGGTCACAATTTCCAGGTATCCCGCAAGCTGATTGGGGCCTTCAAGGAACCCCGCGATGCGTGGGACGGGATGCTCGTGCATCCACAGCCCAGACGGCGCGCCTAAAAGCTCCTCGGCAAGCGCGGAGATGGCGACGATAATTGCGGAAGCGGCGAACGTGTTTTTGAGCAGGTCGTCGTTACCGTCCATCCGATAGAGAACGTAGGCGGTTACCGCGAGCACAAGGTATTCGACGGCTTTGAGGACTTCGCGAAGCACCGCCGCGCGATCGTGCGCTTGGAGGACGCTAAGCCCCATCGCCACGGCGATCGCTGCGAGCGGCCACGCAATCGCCGCCAAATGCTTCTCGCGCAGAATACGCGCGATATTTGGCGTTCCCGACAGGCCCGCGATAACGCCGATCAAGATCACTTTCGGGAACGTAATCGTGGTTCCGAAAACATAGTGGTACCACGCGAACGGCTGCGCGAAGAGCAGGGCGGCAAGTCCGTACGAGGGGCGGCGAGCCGTCGCGATCGCGACCAGGACGAAAGCGATGGCGAAGATGCCCGCGGCGATCGGATCGAGCGGTATGGGAACCGGAAAACGATCGACGACCGGCTGATAGTTCACGCGGCGGGCTTCGTGCATACGGAGAAGAAATCCACGCAAACCGATGGACGAAATGAAAATGCGGCGCGCGATCGAGCGCAAACGCGATGGCGAGGCTCTCGAACCGCAACTCTGGGAGGCCGTTGTCGCGGCGTTCGTAGAGGGAGGAGTCGACGATGCGCAGATGGCGGCCATGGCGATGGCGTGCCTTTGGCGCGGACTGAACCTGGAAGAAACGGCGGCGCTCACCGGCGCGATGGTGCGAAGCGGGAGAACGTTGGAATACTCGCCCGGCGCCGTGGTGGTGGACAAACACTCCAGCGGAGGGGTGAGCGACATCGTGTCGCTCGTTGCGGTGCCGCTCGTCGCTGCATGCGGCGTTCGGGTCGCAAAACTCTCCGGGCGGGCGCTG
The DNA here is from genome assembly GCA_039937995.1 of Vulcanimicrobiaceae bacterium. Taxonomy (GTDB): domain Bacteria; phylum Vulcanimicrobiota; class Vulcanimicrobiia; order Vulcanimicrobiales; family Vulcanimicrobiaceae; genus JALYTY01. Next base: position 2,428 of record JBDTFK010000156.1, read on the forward strand.
GGACACACGGGCGGCACGATCGACAAACTCGAGACGATCCCGGGGTTCAACGTATCGCTTTCAATGGAAGCGTTCGTCGCGCAAGTCGAAGGCGTCGGGTGCGCGATCGCGGCACAGACCGATTCGATCGTACCGGCCGACAAACGCCTCTACCGGCTTCGCGATCGTACGGCGACGGTGCCGAGCATGGGGCTGATCGCCGCATCGATCGTTTCGAAAAAAATCGCCGGCGGCGCGGATGCATTCGTGTTCGACGTAAAGTGCGGAAGCGGCGCATTCATGCGCGACCCCGAGCGAGCAGCCGAACTTGCGCGCATGCTCGTTCACCTAGCTCACCGCTTTGGGCGCAAGGCGCGCGCCGTCGTATCCGACATGAACGAGCCGCTCGGGCTTTCCGTCGGTCCGGCGCTTGAAGTCATCGAAGCGCGCGACGTTCTTCGCGGAGCCGAAACCGACGCGCGCATTCGCGAGGGCTGTTTGCAGGTTGCGGAAGCGATGCTCGATTTGGCCGGGATTGAAAAACCGCGCACGGCTGCCATATCGGCGCTCGACGGCGGCGGCGCGTACGAAAAGTTCATCGCGATGATCGAGGCGCAGGGTTCTTCGCGCGCGGCACTCGAGGCAATGCGTCCGCACCCGCAACGCCACGCGGTGCGCGCAGCGCGCGACGGATTCGTTACGGGAATCGACGCCGTATCTCTAGGAAATCTCGCTCGCGAGGCGGCCCAAACGCACGAGAACGCGGGGATACTCTTGTCCGTTCGCGTGGGCCGGCGCGTCGAGCGAGGCGCGATCCTCGCCGAAGTGTGTGGTTCGCATGTCGGCGTGCATCACGTCGAGCAGGCGATTTCCATTGGATCGACCGCGCCCGTCCCTCGCCCGCTCGTATACGCCGCCATCTGACGCGCGCGAGCCGCGCGCCGCATCGCTTAAGGAGAGAGGCTGCGTTCGATTTCGCTGATGAGATACATCGGCCGGCCTTTTACTTCGTCGTAAATGCGGCCGATGTATTCGCCCAAGATTCCGAGGCTGATGAGCTGGACGCCGCCCAAAAACAACACGGCGACGATCGTCGACGCCCAGCCTTTCGTGTACGCCGGCGGATTTAAGCTGAAAAATTTATAGCCGACGACCACGAGCGCATAGACGAACGCGATGATACTGGAGACGAATCCAAGGTACGAAGCGAACCGCAGCGGCACGTCGGAGAACGACGTAATGCCGTCGATCGCGAAGCGGATCATTTTCGGAAGCGGATATTTCGTAACTCCCGCGCGGCGTTCGTCGCGGTCGTAGGACACGCCGACTTGGTTGAATCCCACCCAGCTCACGAGACCGCGCAAAAACCGATGCCGCTCCGGCGAACGTTTGAGCGCTTCGACGACGCGTCTGCTCATCAAACGAAAATCCCCGGTATCCACGGGGATCGATACCTTGGTGAGGCGTTTGATCGTGCGGTAAAAGATTCGCGCCGTCAGCACTTTGAACGGGCTCTCGCCTTTGCGCGTGCGGCGGACGGCGTACACGACGTCGTACCCCTCGCGCCACTTTTCGATAAAAGCCGTGATGAGCTCGGGGGGGTCCTGCAGATCGCCGTCCATGAGCACGACGGCCTCGCCCTGCGCGATATCCATTCCGGCCGTCGCGGCAAGTTGATGACCGAAGTTTCGCGATAGGCTTACGAGCACGACATTCGGACGGCGAGCCAGCTCGCGGCGAATATTTGCGAGCGTGCCGTCGTTGCTGCCGTCGTTGACCAGCACGATTTCGTAGCTCGGTACGTTATCTAGGCGGTCGGCAATGCGGGCGATCCGCTCGACCAAGGGCTCGACGTTTTCCTCTTCGTTGAAAAGGGGAACGACAATGCTGAGCGTTGGCCTAACGTCCGCGAGTTCCATCGGGCGCGGGTTCGACGCAGCCGATGGAGAAGACTACCGGACCGATGCGATTTCTTGTTCCCGCGCTGCTTGTCTTGAGCGCGCTTTCCGCTTGCTCCACTTCGGGTGACCGCGACTCGACGGCAACGACCGCTTCATCGACGAGTGTCCCCGTCGCCGCAGCGAGCACGCCGCCGCCGTCACCGTCGCCGAGCCCGGCTGCGACCCCCGCCCCAAGTGCGGCGCCCGCATCGGCTTCGATACCGGCGTCGAGCCCCTCGCCGAGTCCCACTATTGCGGTACCGGAGGCGTCGCCCGACGCTCCGCCCCGCATCGTCGACGTCGAGATCGACAAGACGACCGTTTCGGGCGGCGACACCGTCGCGGGCTCGGTCGTCACCTCATCGAACGTGGCCAGCGTTGAAGCTCGCGTGGCGACGTACAGCATTCCCGTACCGAAAACCGGCACCGGGCGCTTCGAAATCTCGTACACGGTGCCGAATCTCCCGTTCTTCTTGCATCGTACCTATGACATGACGATCGTCGCGCGAAATACGCGCGGCGACGCAACGTCGCGATCGGTTCCGATTACGATTCGCTAGCGCCGCGCCGGATGCGGCGTCGGCATTCCCGTCGGCAGGTTGGGAAACGGCGCCGGATTGTAGGGCGTGGGAATCGTGTTGGGCTGCACGCTTTGGCTGCCCGTGAGCGTGTCGGCCCAATTGTAGACTGTGTCGTTGACTGCGCGAACGTCGGCGTCCGTAACCGCGAGCAGTCGGGGACTGCGATCTAAGCCGTTCGCAGCGCGCTCTTCCGATTGCAGCGCGCCGCGGGTATAGAGATAGCGCAGGATCGTTCCCGATGCAATCCGCCGCGTGATGCGGAAGTGCAGCGCGTCGATGCGATCCATTTGGATTGCTTGCGGATTCCAACCACTGGTGTCGGTGGTAATGTAGACGCCGGCGGCTGGGGGTGTGAGAACCGGCACTTGCACGGTGATGACGACCAGAACGGGCCGGCCGCTTCCTGCGATCGATCCGGCGTTTGGGGCGCCTTTAAGATCGGAGGGTTTTGGAATCAAGTCGGGGTTCGGGTACGACGGCGATTGCTGGACCGAGTATTTTGCAATCGCATCCGAGAGCGGCTCGATCGGTAACGGCGCTCTCGAAAGATCCAATTCCGTGACCGCGCCCGCGGAATCGAAAACCGCGCGAGCGTAGATGCGCGGCCGGGGCAGATCGGCGCTCGGTCCCTTCGTCGCGATGTCGAGAATCTTCACGCCCGGTGCAACGCGGAAGCCCGCGCCGTTCGTGAAAAAGACGAAGCCGTCTTGGTAGGCCAGCAGTTGCCCCGTTAGGGCCATATCGCCGCTTGCTGCAACGGTTGCGAGAACGAGCAGCAGCGCCATCGCGCGAACGATCCGGTGAATCATTGCGGCGTTACCTGAACGATAAAGTTCGGGCTCCACCGCTGCGTTCCGAAATTGAAATAATACGTGCGCTGCAGGTCCACGATAAAGTGATCGGCCACACGCGCCCGCACCTCGCCGGTTAGATCGTACGGCGCCTGGCCCAAGAATGAACTGTAGGTATATTGGCCCAGTACGTTGGTTGGAGGCAGCGGAAACAAATCGGGTACGGGAGCCGGAAAATCGCGGTGCTGCCGAAAGGTTACCGTCCCGAGCAAGTTCGGATTCGAGGAGTACGTCATTTGCAGCGTAGTCGTGTGCAACGTGGCAACTCCGCGAAACGCTCCGAAGCTGTAGATCGGCGTGCCGTTGATGACGGGGACGAAGGGCACGTAGCCGCCTTGAAGATAGTAGTCGCCGGTATTCGCGATGTTGTAGGAGGCGTACGCGGAGAAATCGCGGGAGAACGTGCGGCTTACGCTAAGCGTGGTGTTCGTCGTCTCAATATGGTGCGGCACCGAAAACCACTGGCGCTGTTTATCGAACGACCCGTTGAAATAGAACGTCTTGTACGAATTTTCGCGGTTCCCGAACTTGAAGCTCGGCGTGTAGAACGTCATTCCGAAGAGGTGATTCCAGATCGTCGTGTAGGTAAACCCACCGTACTGCTGGAGCCCGAGCGCATCGTGATTGAATCCGAAGCCGTATCGCAACTGCTCGAACAGCGGTAAGTGCCCGACCTGATGGGCGACGGTCGAAGACGTCAATTGCGTCGCGGTCGGATGATTTGGGATAGCAGGCGAGGCAGGCCCGATGAGATTGTAGTTCACCAGCGTTTCTTGCAGCGTGAGAAATGATTGGGGAAGCGCCTTCGTCGCGCTGAGATAGTTAACCGCCGACGCCGCCGTGGGTTGAGTCAAGCCTTTTTGATCGGTGAAGAGTTGCGAAAACGTCGTAAATTGAAAGGTTTTCCCGAGACGGTCGCCGGTGAAGAGGTTCCAGAAGTGCTGTTGCTTCGTGCCCGGATTCACGGAAAGTACCGCGTACTCGTGCTCGCCGGCAAGGTGTTGCTCGAACGATGCATACACGCCGTTCGTCGGGTCCCCCCGCAAATGAACGGACGAGATCGAGTTGTTGTTTCCCGTGACGTTCCACGTCGCGTCGTAGCTCGCTCCCGAGAGCGAGTTTTGCGCGAGATCTTGGTTTGCACCGAAATAGACGTAGAACGACGGCAGGGGAGTTGCCGCACCGAACAGATATGCGGTTGGATTCGCGAATCGAACGTACGATTTCGGACCGATCGTCGCGACGCGCGAGACGAGATCGGGCTTGGCGTAAGCGAGTTGCGGAAATGCGAAAACATCGCCGGGCATTTCGCGGCCCTTGAGCGGGTGCAAAAGATCCCCGTCGACGTACGTCCAGCGATCGGGTTCGCTGACCACGGGAATGAAATAGATGCGGTTGAAATCGAGAAAATCCGAAATCGCCGCGCCGGAAAGATCGCCGCCGCGGCTGTGCAGATGGACGTGGCTCGAAATGAGAAATCGATTCAGCTTCAGATCCATTGAAAATGCGTCGCCGGTAACGGTCATGCCGTCGCTTGTCGTAACGCGAACGTTTCCATCGGCTTCCACGAGAAAACGATCGTAGTAGAACGCAATGCGGTCGGCGCTCAGGCGGAGAACCGTTTGAGCGCATGCCGGCGCACACGTTACAATAAGGAGCACAGCTAGGGCGCCGAGCGCGTGGAGCGAGTTTTGTCGCAAACGTTCGTCCGTTAGATGAAAAGGGGGCGAATTCGACGTTTTCGTAACGCGCGCGGACTCTCATTCTGCTATAACGTGCGCTGAGGGCATCTTCTAATATAGTCATAAGGGGAGGCCGACCCGCCCATTGGCAGAAACGCGACGCGAAAGGGGTGTATGCGGTTCGTTACGATCGTGTTGGATTCGGGTGGTGTCGGTGCGTTGCCTGACGCGCTGGATTTTGGGGACGCTGCCGGAGC
>JBDTFK010000157.1:0-5307 GCA_039937995.1 Vulcanimicrobiaceae bacterium
ATAGTTCGGTAACGTACCTCATCGATCGCAACGGCCGTCAACGCGTACTCCATAACGACGACGACGCGCTCGGCGATTTTGCCGACGACATCCGGCTGCTCGTGCAATGATTTTTTCCGCACTCGCGCTCGTTCTTGCAGTTATCCCGTTCCACGGAACCGTTCTCGGATCGGTCAACCCTCACACGCTCGTTGTGAGCAACGAAGCGATTCCGGCAACCCTGTCGAGCGGAACGCGCACATATCGCGTCGAGCGTCCGCTCGACGTGCATTCCGGCACCGGCATCGATGGGCTACTCGACCGAAGCACTTCGCCGTGGACGTTGCGCTCCGCAACGGTTGCGGCGGCGTTTTCACCGGGTGCGCCCGAACCCGGACGCGTCATCGCGGTCGACATCGGGCGCCCGATTCCCGACGCGACGCTCGTCGATCAAAACGAACGTCTGGTGCATCTCGCATCGGCGTACGCCGGCAAGACGATTCTCCTGAGCTTTATCTTCACGCGGTGCCCGGACAAAACGTTGTGCCCCGCAATTAGCGGGAAGTTCGCCTACATGCAGTCGCATCTCGACCCACAGAAATTTGCGCTGATCGAAGTAACGCTCGATCCGCAATACGACTCACCCGCAATTCTGCGCGAGTACGCCGCAACGTACGGCACGAATTCCAATATCTGGCACTTGCTAACGGGAACCGGCTCGACGCTGCAACATCTGCTCAACCAATTCGGGATCAATTCGCTGCGGGTGAGTTCGGCAAACTTCATCCACAACGATAAGCTTTTTATCGTGGCCCCGACAGGCGCGGTCGCTTTCTCGGCCGAGACCGGAGGCTGGGATCCCGACGGCGCAATCGCTGAGGCCCAGTCGATCGCGGGTCTCGCCGGCAACCCGTTCGAACGGGCAAAGCTCTCGCTCATCGCTGGAGTGGTCGCCCTCTGCGGAGGCAGCCAATTCGCAGGAATCGTCCTGCTGGAGCTCGCGCTGTTCTTCGTTATCTCGATCTTCGTGACGGCCGGCCTCTGGGTTGTCGGCCGGGTCCTTTGGAAAAATGGTTAAGAAGGCCGTCTTCCGCCTCGCCGGGTATCTTGGTGCTGCAATCCATGGCAGCACCGCGTAAACCGTTCGAACAGCCCTCTGCGGACCAGCGCGCCTTCCTCGAAGGCGCGATCGAGCAGTACGGCAAGGCAACCTACAACTTCGCCTTCCGGCTGACCCATAACGAGGCCGACGCGCGCGACCTGACCCAGGACGCGTTTATTCGCGTTTTCCGGGCCTGGCGCAGCTTCGTACCGGGGACGTCGTTTCTCTCATGGATCTACCGAATCGTCACAAATTTGTATCGTGACGAACTTCGCCGACGGAAAGGACGTTATCAGGAAGAGATCCCCGAAGATAACGTACCCCAGGAATTCGGTGGGGAGCGCCCGCTCGCCGTGACTCCGATCGACGAATACGTCGAATCGCAGTTCAGCGAGACGATGTCCAGGGCACTGGAAGCGCTTTCGCCCGATCAACGGCAGGTTATCACCCTCGCGGATATCGAGGAATACAGCTACCAAGAAATTGCGGAAATTGTCGGTTGTTCCATCGGGACGGTACGTTCGCGACTGCACCGGGCACGACACCAACTACGCAAACTCGTTGAACGTTTTTCGGCAAAATCATGAATTTACAACATCCAACACAAGACCAGCTCATCGACTACATCCACCGCGAGCTTACGCCTGCGGACGATGCGACGATTCTCATGCACATCGAGGCATGCGGCGCGTGCCGCGCGCAGTACGAGATCGAGGCGCGTCTCTCCGAGGCGCTGCGCGTTCACGCGCGCGCAACCGAACGCGATCTGCCCGCGGGTGTGATCAATCGCATCTGGGACGCGGTCGATACCGCCCCCGCGCTTTCGTGGTCGCAGCGCCTGCGCGCAACTCTGCGGCCCGCCATCGCGGTACCGATTGCGGCCATGCTCGCCGTCGCGATTTATTTCGGCGCCGGCGCGACGCACCGCGCAGAGGGACCGCAGGCAACGATCGATGCGGCCTACTATCTCGACGATCACGCGGCCCTCACGAGCACCGTTCCGTTTGGAGAAGGCAATGCCGTGCCGTCGCAATTGCGAAACGACCAAGTAGGCGGCGCGGGACAAAACGTCGTCGCGCAAGCGGCCGTCATTAGAACCGCGGATGCAACTCGCTAGCATTACTACAACCCTAGCGCTGGCACTACTAGCGTTGCAGTCGCACCCGCCCGTACAGCCGGCGGAGGCGCCGGGCGCGCTCTTACGCCAGGCGATGGAAGCGCCCTCGAACACGTCGTACGTCGGCGAAGTTCAAACGCTGCGCTTCGGTGCGCAGAAATCCGACGCTGCGATCTACCGCATCGAGCACCGCGCCCCGGATTTGACGCGGCGTTGGTACCTCGCTCCCCAAGATCTCTACGGCGATTCCATTATTTCGCGCGGCGAAACGACATATTCCATCGACGTCAATCGCGCTCGCGTGGTCGTTACCCGCGACGATTCGATCGACGACCAAGTCGCGCAAGACGATAACTTTGCCTTACTCAACGCGAACTACGTAGCCGTTTACGGGCCCGACGAAACCCTCGACGGCCGCCCGGTCAAAATCGTGCTCCTCAACAACAAGCACACCGGCGAAACGACTATGCGCGTGCGCATAGATCAACAAACCAAACTCGTCGTTTCGAAAGAACAGTACGCCTCCAACGGATCGCTCGTGGCGCAGACGCGTTTCCAGGCGCTTCGTTACACAAACTCAATCCCGACCGCGATTTTCGACGTGCCGAAAACGATGCCGCGCGTGAGCGGTCCGAGCCGCGGGATACCATCGAACAATCTTGCGGGGCTCGTAAAATCCGCGGGTTTTGCGGCGCAAGGTCCCAAGTATTTGCCCGAAGGTTTCGTACCCGCGGCGGGCGACATCGCGGAGATTAAAGGCGTTCGTTCGCTGCATCTCCTCTATTCCGACGGCATCCGCACGGTCTCGCTCTTCCAAAACGCGAAGAACGTCGCGGTCGATATGTCGCGTTATCGTCCAAGCGACACGCGCGTCGAAAATAACGACGCGCAATACGTACAGGAAGGTCCGACGACACTCCTCGCGTGGTCGGAAGCCGGCCTTCACCTCGCGCTGGTCGGCGACCTCAACCTCGAAGAGCTCAAAAAAATCGCCGCCTCCGTCGTCCCCTAACTACTCCGCCAGCGCGTCGACTCGATCGAGGAATTCGCGTTGCTCGCGCGGGATCGATCTCGTATCCGGGTCGCCGAGTTTTGGTTCGTCGGCGTCGTTCGTGCGCAGGATGTGTTCGATCGAATCGGTCAAGGCGTCGATCTGGTAGCCGCCTTCGAGGATGTAGGCTACCCGGCCGCTGCAGTACGTCGCGGCCGTGCGGCCGATCGCGACTCCGAGGGCATTCGCCGCCGCAACATCTATACCGAGATCGCCGACCGGGTCGCCTTTAACGTAATCGAAGCCCGCGCTAACGACGATCGCATCGGGGCGGATATATTCTGCGGTGCGTGCGAGCAGACGCTCCCAAATCGCGATGAATGCCTCGGTTGCGATTCCGGCCACGGGCAACGGAACGTTTGCAATGATGTCGCGCCCAATGGACGCCGTTTCGTATCCCGTCCCCGGATAGGCCGGCGACGCATGCGTTGAAACGTAGGACAGCCCGTTACCGGCGACGTCTTGCGTGCCGTTGCCGTGATGATAGTCAAAATCGACGACGAGGACGTGGCCGCCATGTTCGGCTTGATAGGCGCGCGCGGCAATCGCCGCGTTGTTGAAAACGCAGAAACCCATGCCGCGAGACGCCTCGGCGTGGTGCCCGGGTGGGCGCACGAGGGCGAACGCCGGCGCCCTATCGTTCACCGCCGACTCCAGGGCGACAATCGCGCCGCCCGCAGCACGGCGGGCGACGATAAGTGAGCCTGCGTCGACTGTCACGTCGCCGGTTGAAAGATCGCGAACTCCGGCAAGAGTTCCGATTTCGCGTTTGACCAGTTCCAAATAGCCCGCGGCGTGTACGCGCTCGATTTCTTCGTCGGTGGCATCGCGCGTCGCGACCCGCTCGCCGAACAACCCACGTTCGGACAAACGCGAAGCGACCACCTCCACGCGATCGGGCGATTCCGGGTGCCGGATCCCGCGAAGATGGTCGCCGTAAACGTCGTCCGTGACGACTTTCATTCGTGCCCTTAGTGCTTCTTATTCAGGTCAGCAATCGCTTGCGCAACCTGATTGTATTCCTTGGTGCCCTTTTTCATTTCGGTCAGTAGGCGCTTGTAGGCCGAGATCGCCTTTTGCTTTTGGTTCGTCTGCTGATACGATTTTGCCGCGACAAAGAGCAACTGCGGATTCTGTTCCATGAATCCATGCGCGCGCCCATCGAGAACGTCGAAAATCTGCGTGGCTTCCTTATAATTTTTCAGCTCGAAATCCGCACCGGCAATGCAACCCAAGGTTTGCGGCTGCTGGTCGATTTGGAAGCTTTTGCTGCACGCATCGTGCGCGCCGTGGTAGTCGTGCGTAAACGAATAGGCCTGGCCGAGCATTGCGAAGGACTGCGCATCGGGAGCGACCTGCGTAAGGCGCTTGAGGTAGCCGACGGCCTCCGTCATACGATTGTTGCTCATGGAGACTTGTGCCATGCGGAGCAACGCTTCGGAGTTGTTCGGATCGATGGCAAGCCCGGCTTGCCATTCTTGCTGAGCTTTTGTGAGATTTTTCTGCGACGCTAAGAAATCACCGTACGCGACGTGTGCCGCCGCGACTTTGGGGTACTGGGCGAGCATCAGGTCGAAAACGCCTTGCGCGTCGTTCGTCTTCTTCTCTCCGACGAAATATGTTGCTTTGCGCACGAGGATCGCGACCTTTTGGTCGTCGTTCGTTGCGGCTACGATAGCATCGTCATACGCTGCCGGCGTCTTCGTGTCGTCGTGTTGCTTTGCGTAGAGGTCGGCTTTGAATACTAGGGCTTGCACGTTTTTCGGATCGAGCGCGAGCACGCGGCCGACCGATTGAATCGCCATGGGGATGTTATTTTGCTGCCCGTACGTCGTGGCGATTTGATAGATCGGACTCGTATCTTTCGGATCGATCGTTGCCGCCTGCTCGAATTGCGCGCGCGCATCGTCGAACTTGCCTTCGGCGGCGTAAACCGCGCCGAGGATCGAATAGGCCTGAGCGCTGCCTTTGTTCAGCGTCACGGCGCGCTTACCGATGCGCTCGGCTTCGGCGGCCTTGTTCGTGCGCATATACAACGAAGAAAGCGCTTCGAGAATG
>JBDTFK010000158.1:0-3176 GCA_039937995.1 Vulcanimicrobiaceae bacterium
GTTCACGGCTCCGACGAAGACCAGGCGCGCGCGAAGCGGATTGTGAAGCGCTCCACGGACCGCCCGCGCGTTTTGCGAGCGCATCGCCTGCTCTTTGGCGCCCTCATAGAAAAGCGCCGCGACCCGCAACGCGCCGCTCGACTTGCCAAACTCGCCGCAAGAGGCTTCGCCGCGCTCGGATTCATGCTCTACGAAGCGCTGGCCCGCGAAACGGCCGGCGATCTGCCCGGCGCGGCAGACGCCTACGCGCGCATGGGCAGCATTCGCGACACGGAGCGCCTAAGCGCCGCGCAAGCCGCTTCATTAGACCACGCCGAGCCGGCCAACGCCGCCGTGCCGCTGAGCACCCGCCAATTTGAGATCGCTCGCCTGGTTGCCGACGGCGAGTCGAACAAATCGATCGCCGCTCGGCTGCACATCAGTGAAAACACTGTCGAGCACCACCTCTCGAGCATTTTTGCCCGGCTCAACCTCAAGTCGCGCTCCCAACTCGCCTCGCGAATAGCGGTCATGCTCTCCGGGGCGGCCGCGAAGCGCAAAGATGGCGGAAATCCAGGATAGCCGGGTCCTAAGGCGGCGCCTATAATTCGGGTAACACTGGAGGGTCAAAACTATGGCTCGGTCTCGCGTAGTGTCTTTACGCGCGGGCGCATTTGCGCTCGTGCTCGCAATGCTGGCAAATGCCGGTGCCGCGTTTGCCGGAACGACCGGCAGCCTTTCCGGCAGCGTGCGCGACGCCGACAGCGGGCAACCGATTGCAGACGCAATCGTCGTCGCAACGAGCCTGTCGGAGACGGCTAAGGCCGCGACGGACGCCGGCGGTCACTTCGTTTTCGTCTCGCTCGCTCCCGATACGTACACGCTCTCGGTTTCAAGTGCGGGGTACGAACCGGTGGCGGAGTCCGGCGTGAGCGTTTTTGCCGATCAAAATCAAACGCTTACCGTCGCGATCAAGAAGAGCCTCAAGACGATCGCAACCGTCACGTCGCGTTCGCCGATGAACGTCGTGCGCCCCGGAACCACCTCGGACGTGTATTCCGTCGGTGCCGCGGTCACCAAAGCCGCGACGCCGCTGGGCGGCGGCGGCGGACTCACGAACGCGTACTCGGCAATTGCCGCGCTCCCCGGCGTCTACGTTCCCAACGGACAATCGGGCGTCAATCAAACCGTGTACGTGCGCGGCGGTTACTACGACCAGATCGGTTACGAGTACGACGGCGTTCCGGTGAACCGCTCGTTCGATAACTACCCGGCCCACTCGGCATCAACGCTTGGTCAGCAAGAACTGCAAGTGTACGCCGGAGGCGGCGGCGCTTCAACCAACGCAACCGGGCTGGCCGGTTTCATCAACCAGGTTACGAAAAGCGGAACCTATCCCGGCTACGCGACGCTCTCCGGAAACGTCGGCGCCCCGACGTTCTATCACGACCTTAGCATCGAAACCGGCGGTGCGACCCCCGACCGGCGCTTTTCCTATTACTTCGGTCTCGATGCCAACAATCAAGCCTTCCGCTATTTCGATCAAACCAACGGTGCCGGTTTGACGGATACCTACCCTTACGCCACCGGGCCGAGCGCCGATACGACGTTCCTCTCGTTCTATCCGGCCGTGTATCCCACGTGCAACGCCGATAGCACCTACACGAATCCGGTAGCGGGCCTCCTCTCAAGCGATCCCGGGTGCTACCAAATCACGAGCACCGTATACGGGCAATCCGCCTTCGTCGCGAGCCGCGACGTCGTGGCAAATTTCCACTTCGCCATACCGCAAAAGAGCGGCACGCGCGACGATGTCCAGGTGCTCTTTACGAATTCCGCACAACGCTTACAGTGGTACAGCGGTCCGAACGACGCCGGTCAAACGTTGATCGACGGCCTCGTTGCGCAGGGTGACATAAGCCCCCCGCATTGGCCGGATTACTACACGTACGCGCCGGGAACGTCGTTTTTCACCCCCGCAGACGCTCCACTGGCCGCCTATCTCTATCCCGGATCGCCGCAAAACCGGTGCGCCAATCGCGACGGCCTCCCCAATACCTGTCCCACCGACGCGAATGGGAATTATGTCGGTGCGGCCCTGCCGAACGACTACCGCGACGGACGTTGGAACGACGCCGCCATTCTTAAAGTGCAGTACCAAAAAAACTTCGGCAGTAGCGGCTACCTTCGCGCATTCGCCTACACGTTTTATTCCGACACGTTCCGCAACGGCGCCTCGCGCCGCGGCATTGGTTCGGGGTTCAGCGCCGAGAATTTCGACTACGAAGTAAACGCGCATACGCGCGGCTTTCAGCTCGATTTCGGCAAGCAGATCGACGATAGGAATCTCATCACCGCAACCGCCAACTACGTGACGTCGAGAACCTGGCGCTACAACAACAGCAACTATCTCAATACCGGCGGCTTCGGCGTCAGCAATCTCACAAACGGCACGCAATGTTTCGCGGCCTTCGACGGATACGGAAACGGAGGTTCCGGACCGGTCTTCCAGTCGCAACCCAATCCACACTACAACGACGGACAAGTCGCTCCGTGCAACGACCCGATCACGCAAGGAACGTTCGGTTCGCCGACGAGCAGCGACATCAACGGCAACCCCGAAAACGTCAACTGCTCGGGCGGAGCGAATGCGCCGATCCCGGTTACTGCGTGCGCTGCCGGCGCGTCGTGGGCCCTCACGTACACGGGTCAGCAGGGTCCGACAAACAGCGTAACGCCCGCGTTTACCAACCTCTCGATCGGCGACGAGTGGCGTCCGAACGACAAAACCGTCGTTAGCCTCGCGCTGAAATACTCACTCGATAACTTCGCGCTGACGGCAACGAATTCACCGGGGCAAAACTTTTGGTTCAACGCCGCGCAGCAAGAATATTGCTACAACCCGCAGACCTTCCAGCCGTTGCTGGTGCAGCAACCCCCCCAGAACGCATCGACGCTCAATCCCTACGTCGCATTTTCGTGCCCCATGGATAATTCATCGGGCACTCCCGTTCAAACCGTGCATCCCGACGGCGTAAACGGCCATCTGCTCTTCACGAACAACTACCCGCTAAACTATTCGCAAAATTACCTTCAGCCGCGCCTCGGGCTCACGTACACGTTCAATCCCGACACGGTCGTGCGGGCTTCCGCAGGCCGGTACGCCCAAGAGCCCCAAAACTACGAAATCCAATACG
>JBDTFK010000159.1:0-3587 GCA_039937995.1 Vulcanimicrobiaceae bacterium
AAGCAGCGCACGACCATCGCGACGGCGTCGGTCTCGCGAATGTGGCTCAAGAACGCGTTGCCCAATCCTTGGCCGGTACTCGCTCCGCGCACGAGCCCCGCAATATCGACAAACCGCACGGTTGCCGGAACCACGCGCTGACCCTTCACGATTTCCGCAAGCACGCGGAGACGACTGTCGGGGACCGCGACCTCGCCGACATTAGGTTCGATCGTTGCGAAAGGATAGTTGGCGGCGAGCGCTTGAGCCGAGCGCGTGAGGGCATTGAAGATGGTGGACTTGCCGACGTTCGGCAGTCCGACGATACCGCATGAAAGAGCCATAGTGTGAGGGGGAGCGGTTCGTGCGTGGGATAGGGACATGCCTGCCCAGGCAAGGTAATCCATAGGGCACGTCGGATACGTCTCGCTATGCGGCAAATGAAGGTCGACAAACTCGGCATCGACCTACTGACACACGATCCGGTTGTCATCCTCAAAGACATGGATGGGTCGCACTACCTTCCAATTCTGATCGGTCCGTTTGAAGCGACGGCGATCGCGTTAGCCTTGGAAGGTGCGCCGGTTCCGCGCCCGCTCTCTCACGACCTCATGCGCAGCATTCTTGAAACGCTCGAAGCTACTCTCGAGCAGGTGATTATCCACGACATCCGGGACTCGACGTTCTTTGCCAAACTCGTGATTCGAAGTGACGGCGAATTGCAAGAGATCGACGCGCGACCCTCGGACGGCATCGCGCTCGCGTTGCGCATGCAAACGCCGATTTACATATCCGATAAAATCATTCTCGAAGAAGCGACCCCGGATAAAAAACCGGTTGACGACTCCGAGATGAATCGCTTCAAGAAGTTTCTCGATGAGTTAAAACCCAGCGACTTCAACCGCTAGTAAATGGCTCTGCATCGGCCTCGCTCTTCGCGGGCTGGGGGCTCATTTACTTAAGTAAACTTCGCCCCCGTCCCGCTTCGAGCGGGGCCAATGCAGAGCCATTTACCTCCGCTTGGGGGTTTTGGGTAACGTTACTTTTCTTACTTAGAAATATAGGAGTATATGGAGACTGCGGAACGGGCCGATATTGGGGTTTTTGGGGGGTCGGGGTTTTATTCGCTGATCGAAAATGCGCGTGAGGTTTGGATCGAAACGCCGTATGGGGCGCCGAGCGACCGGATTGCGCTGGGCGAAATCGCCGGAAAGAAAGTGGCGTTTCTACCGCGGCACGGCAAAGACCATCGCTTTCCGCCGCAATCGATTAACTATCGTGCAAACATTTGGGCGATGAAAATGTTGGGCGTAAAGTTCATTATCGCCCCGAACGCCTGCGGATCGCTTAAGCGAGATGTGAAACCCGGATCGATGGTCGTATGCGATCAACTCGTTGACCGGACGAACGGGCGCAAAGATACCTTCTTCGACGGGCCGATTACGACACACGTCAGTTTTGCCGATCCCTATTGCCCGACGCTGCGGCCGATCGCCGTCGAGGCCTTAAAATCGCTCGATATCGAAACGCACGACCGCGGCACGGTCGTCGTCATTGCGGGTCCCCGCTTTTCGACTCGCTCGGAGTCCAAGTGGTTCCAAAGCCAGGGTTGGGAAGTCATCAACATGACGCAGTACCCCGAAGCCTATCTGGCGCGCGAGGCGGAGATTTGCTTCGTGAACATTTCCCTGATTACCGACTACGACGTCGGCATCGAAGGAATTGCACCGGTTTCGCATCACGAAGTGATGGAAGTATTCAAGGCAAACAACGACCGCGTGAAAAACGCGATCGGCTCGATCGTGCAGAAGATCGACCTTGCCGTAGACTGTCCGTGCCGGCACGCTCTCCAAGGCTCGCGGGGTTAGTGGCTATGCCGCGCAGGCAGAGCATCGACTTCGCAGCGTACGCGCGTGCGTTGCCCGCGCTTTTGCGCCACCCGTCGATCCTTGCGATGCCGCTGCTTGCATCGGTAATCGACATGCTGGTTTCCTACACGAGCGGGACTTTCACCGACCCGCTCGGTGGGTTCGGAAGCGGCATCTTTGCGATGATCGTGCAGATCATCTACCTCTTCGCCTTCGGCGTTGCGGTCATTCAAGCCAATAATATCCAGCGTGGATTCAAGACGGGATTCGACGATGCGTGGGAAGACGCGCGGCATAAAGCGGGCGGCATCCTCATGGCTGCGATCGGATTTCAATTCCTCGTGTACGTCGGCGTGTACGTTGGAAGTTTGCTCGGCAACCTCGTCGGAATCGTGCTGCAACTCGTCGCCTATTTTTTCCTGATTCTCACGATCCCCGCTGCCGCGATCGGTGGACTGCCGAGCGGCCTTGCAATTTCCGGATCGTTTCGAGCAGTTCGCGCCAATCCGCTTGCCTGCATCGTCCTAGCGGTCGTTTTCGTCGCGTTGTGGGTATTTTTACCGAACTACGCCGGTATACTCGTTAACGGACGGGTAAACGATTTTACGTTCCGGCTGGTGCCGGCGCTAGTGCATGCAATCGTCCTTGCGTACGTGGCGTTCCCATTTTCCAGTACGTACGACGATATCGCCTTCCGCCGTTTTTAGGTCAGCGCGAGAGCGGCGAGAGCGACATGCGAACGATTTCCCCGACCATTGCCGCGCTCACGTTTGTGCGAGCAAGGCGCTGGGCTTCGTCGATTTTTACGAGCAATCCGATCGCGCGCGCCGGCTCGAGCGAGGGGAGTTCGCGGACGTTTTGCGCGTAATCCACCGCTACCACCGGGACGCCGTTTCCGGCCGCGCCGATTGCCACCCAATCGCGCACGAGCGATTTTAGAACTTCAAGCCCTTCATCGAGCGTCTCGCGCGAGGCCCATCCCTCGACGCTCGACTCGCCTGCAACGACGGCAAAAAACCACCGAGCCACCTGCGCGCGCAGCGATTCTTCTTCGCTTTCAAGCGACGCGATCGCGCGCGTAACGCTGCCCTGCCCGAGCGATGCGCCAAGTTGCGCCTGCCCTTCGTCGCGCCCCAGGCGCACCAGGATCTCGCGCACCTGCGCGTGAGCGAGCGCCGGGAATCGAAGCTCGATAACGCGCGAGCGAATCGTCGGCAGTAGGCGTCCGGGCGTCGGCGAGGTCAGAACGAGCACGACGCCACGTGGAGGCTCTTCAAAAAATTTAAGCAGGGCATTTGCAGCATGGTGCGTTGCGAAGTCGATATCGCCGAGCAGCAATACCCGTAAGCCGCCCGAATACGACTGCATCGAGAGTTGGCGCACCAGATCGCGCGCGGTGAGTTCTTCGCCTTCATAGAAGCCCATCGCCGCGTCGCTGTCGCCGATTTTTAGAATGCCGGCGTGCTCTAGAAAGTCGGGATGGCGTCCGGCCGCAACGCTTGCAAAAAGCCTGCACGAAGCGCACGTCCCGTCGTATCCGAGAGCCGCATCGCTCGGCGCCTCACAGAGCAGCGATTGAGCGAGCCGGCGCGCGAACGTTTTCTTTCCAACGCCCGGCGGTCCGGAGAAAAGATATGCGTGCGAAATCGTCTCGCGCGTTACGCGGGCAAAATACTGTTTCGGGCCTTCCGCACCGACGACGTCAAAGAGCAACGCGGTCACGACGCGCGCCGAATAATC
>JBDTFK010000160.1:0-7140 GCA_039937995.1 Vulcanimicrobiaceae bacterium
GGACCGGTTGGAAGCCGCCGGAATCGAGCGAACGCAACGCGCGCTTGAGTCGGCGCGCATTGCGCTCGTCGTAATCGACGGGTCCGCACCGCTAGGCGAGGAGGCCCGCTCGCTTCTCGACGCGACCGCATCGCGCCCGCGCATCGTGTTCTTCAACAAGGCCGATTTGGGCGATGCGGGGGCGCAAAGCGCCGGGTTGTCCGGCGCGATCGCCGGCTCGGTCCACAATCGCGGTACGCTCGCGCAACTTCGTCAAGAGCTCGCGCTACTCGGGTGGGGTGCCGACGTTCCCGATCTCGAGCGACCGCATCTGGCGTCGCTGCGAGAATTTGACGCCGTCAACGAAGCCGTTACTGCATTGTCGGATGCCCGCGCAACGCTTGCCGAGGCTCAACCGATCGACTTAATCGTCGGCGATCTCCAGCAGGCATACGCGTCGCTCGGACATATCAGCGGCGACTCCGCCGCGCTGGACGTGGTTGACGGGGTCTTTGCGCGGTTCTGCATCGGAAAATGAGGAACGCATCGTGAGGGGCCCGCGGCAGTGCTTTCGCTTCGTGGGATGCGGTTTATGACGCTGCACACTAGGACCGAGGCGGCCGGCGTGATCGTCGTCGGCGGCGGCCACTCGGGCGTCGAGGCCGCGCTCGCGGCGGCGCGTCTCGGCGTGCCGACGATGCTGATCACCGGCGAGCCGGAGAAGATCTGCACGCTGCCGTGCAATCCGTCGATCGGCGGAAGCGCCAAGGGCCAGTTGGTTCGCGAGATCGACGCGCTCGGGGGCGCGATGGCGTCGATCGCGGACCGCTGTTTCGTCCACTCGCGCTTTCTCAACGAAAGCAAGGGCCCTGCGGTGCGCGCGTTGCGCCAGCAAATGGACAAGCCTGCCTATGCGCGGCTGGCCATCGACGTCTTGCGGTCGGAACCGAATCTCGCGATCGTCCGGGGCTTGGTTGAGGATGTGATTGTCGAGAGCGGCGCGGTATGCGGAGTGACGTGCGCCGACGGCGAGAGATATTTTAGCCGGCGCGTTATTCTCGCAACGGGAACGTTTCTCGGAGGGAAAACATTTCGCGGGGACGTCGTGCAGAACGAGGGCCGTTTTGGTGAAGCACCGGCGATCGGACTCTCGCGCGCGTTGCAACGCCTCGGTTTTCCGACGCGCCGCCTGAAGACCGGAACGCCGCCGCGCATCGATCGCACGACCGTCGATTACGACGCGATGCAGGTTCAACGCGCGAGCGATGTGCCGCTGCTCTTTTCCTACACGAGCGAAGAACGGTTTGCCGGACCGCAAATCGATTGCTACATCACGGAAACGAACGACCGAACTCATGCGTTGGTGCGCGACAACCTGCATCTTTCTCCGCTCTACGGTTTGGACTTGATCGAAGGCATCGGCCCGCGCTACTGCCCGTCGATCGAAGATAAAGTCATTAAATTCGCGCACAATCCAAGCCACCAACTTTTCATCGAACCCGAAGGCTGGAACGAGCCGACGTTATATGTCGGCGGCTTTTCAACGTCGCTTCCTGCGGACGTGCAACTCGAGATGTTGCACACGCTTCCCGGGCTCGAAGCGTGCGCGATGCTGCGCGCGGGTTACGCCGTTGAATACGATATGGTGCCTCCGACGCAATTGCGTGAAACGCTGGAGACGCATCGTATCGCGGGGCTTTATCACTGCGGGCAACTCAACGGCACTTCCGGATACGAAGAAGCGGCCGCGCAGGGATTGATCGCCGGAATCAATGCCGCGCGCGCGGCGCAGGGGCGTGAAGCCGTCCATTTGGCGCGTAGCGAGGCTTACATCGGCGTGATGATCGACGATCTCGTTACGAAAGGTGTCGACGAACCGTACCGGATGCTCACGTCGCGCGCGGAACACCGCGTGTTGTTGCGGCACGATAACGCCGACAGCCGACTGACTCCGCTCGGACGCGGCATCGGGCTAGTAAGCGACTCAGCATGGGAGGCGTTCGAGCACCGCCGGGCCTTGCTTCGCGACGCCGTCGCTTACGCCGAGTGCACGCGGATCGGCGCGCGCTCGATCAAGGGTCAGGAGTTCGGGGCAGGGCACACCCTGGCCGACGCGCTTCGCCGCCCTTCTATAGAGTTTGAGGATATTGCAGCGAAATTTAGCCCTTCGTTACCGCCACAAACGGCCGAGCGAGCAACGATCGAAATCAAGATCGCCGGCTACGTTCGCCGACAAGAAGTCGCGGTCGAAAAGGCGGCCAAGACCGAGGCGGTCGTGATTCCCGCGGAATTCGAATATGCGTCGATCTCCGCACTTTCGCGCGAGGCGCGCGAGAAATTGCAGGCGCAGCGCCCCCGCACGCTCGGCGCTGCCGGCCGGATTCCGGGCGTGACGCCGGCGGACGTCGCCATCGTGGGCCTCTTCATCCACCGCGACCGCAACACTACCGCCACGACGGCGTGACCGATCTCACGGAACTCCTCGCGCTGCTCGAAACGGACGGCGTCGGTCCGGCGCACGACCGCCCGTCGCTCGCGCGGTACGGGGCCCTCGTCTTGGAAGCCAACAGGCAGTTCAATCTGACGGGCGCAAAGACGGCGGCCGAATTCGCTGCGCACATCGCCGACAGCCTGACCGTGGCGCCGTTCGTCGAAGGGACGCTCGTCGACATCGGGTCGGGGGGAGGCCTCCCGGCTATACCGCTTGCCATCGTTACGCGGGCGCCCGTGACGATGATCGAAACGACGCTCAAAAAGGCGCGTTTTCTGGAACGCCTATTGGCCGAGTTCAACCTCGAGGGCGAAGTGATCGCCGAGCGCGCCGAAGTCGCGGCTCACGACGAGCGGCTGCGCGGAAAATTCCATAGCGGCACGGCCCGGGCCGTGGCGACGGCTTCAACGGTCGTCGAGCTCCTACTGCCGTTTATCGAGACCGGCGGAGCGGCATTATTGCAGCGCGGCACGCTGGACGATCGCGAGCGGCACGCGCTCGAGGACGCGGCGCTCGTGCTCGGCGGATCGCTGGAGCGCTACGTCGTGCCGGACGGCCTGTCGGATCGCCGGATTGCAATCGTTCGAAAGGTGAGCGATACGCAGGCGCGTTTTCCGCGACGCACGGGAATTCCCGAAAAGCGGCCTCTCTGCATGTAGCACCCCGCAGGAGGAAGCAGCCGGACGCTGCTTCGCCGATTGTGTGTTTCACGTGGAACGCGTCCGAGGGTTATTGCAATCACAGGTGGTTCTTAGCGGTGGGGGTGTTCGTCGGTGACGGGATAGCGAATCGCCTTCGGGGGTGAGGCCCACCGGCTCATCGCTGAAGCAACCGTTGCATATTTTGTGCGACAGCGCGTTTCTCGCGCTTCCGCTTTTGCGCCGAGAACCTCCCTAAAAACCGTGCGATAACCGTGTGTGCGCGGTTATCGGCATTCGGCCAGGCACGCCACGTTGGTTGCCTGGAGAAATCCCAGGAACAGCGATTTGGCCAGGGGTTCGTCCGGGTTCATTCGCTCCGGATGCCATTGCACGGCGGCCAACCACGGTTTACGGGTGGGATCCGTCCACTCGATGGCTTCGACTGTCCCGTCCGCGTGATGCGCGACACTCTGAAGACCGTCACCGAGCGTACCGACGGCTTGATGATGCGAGGACGTCACTTGCCCTTCGAGCCGCGCCGCGAGATAGCTAAGCGACGAGCCCGCGGCAATCGTTACGTGATGCCGGCTATCGTCGTGAAGTGCGTGCGTTTCCGCGGCTGCGAGATGAGGGACGAGAGTCCCGCCCCGATACACGTTGACGAGCTGCATACCGCGGCAAATCGCGAGAATCGGAATGCGGCGCGCGAAAGCGCGCTCCACGATCGCGAGTTCTACGTCATCTCGCCCCGGCGATACCAAGCACACATGTTCGCCGTCGGCAAATCGGTAGCGATGGGGCTCGACATCGGAACCTCCGGTCAAAAGTAAACCGTCAATCGACTCAAGCGTAGAAGCGTCGAGCCGGGCGTTCGACCCGGCTAACCAAACGGTTTCGAGGTCCAGTTCGGCTGCGCAAGCGGCGGCAAGCAACGCCCCAACATAGAGGCGGTATTTCGATGTGCCTTGATCGTAACTGAGGCCGATCTTCATCCGTCAGGCAGCTTTCGCCAACTCGCTTCCTTCCTCCGTGTTTCACGTGGAACGGCACTACGGTTACGGGCATAGAATAGATGCGTATGCCGGCTATCCACCCCTTCGACGAGCGCCTTTCTGCCGTGTTACCGGCGGGAACGCTATACGCGGTCGGTGGGCGCGTTCGTGACGAAGTTCGAGCGGAGGTGGGGGGCGTTGAGATTCCCATCAAGGACCTCGACTACGTCGTGGCGGGAATTGGGCTCGAAGAACTGCGCAGCCGGCTCAACGCAATCGGTCGCGTCGATTTGGTCGGGGCAGCGTTTGCCGTGCTCAAAGTTACCGCGGGCGGTCAAACGGTCGACGTTGCGCTGCCGCGCCGTGAACGGTCAACCGGGGCCGGACATAAAGATTTCGACGTACAAAGTGGCCCGGACGTCGCGCTCGAGCACGACCTCGCGCGTCGCGATTTCCGCATGAATATGATGGCGCGATCGGTCCCGGACGGGGTGCTCGTGGACCCGTATGGCGGAGAGGCCGATATTCGCGCCGCGCGGATCGATATTCTGAACCCCTCGTCGTTTCGCGAGGACCCGCTTCGCATGCTTCGGGCGGCGCAGTTTTCGGCCCGTTTCGGCTACGCCGTCTCGCGCAGGACGCGGGAAGCGATGACTTCGGCTGCTACGTCGATTGCGACCGTCTCGCCGGAGCGCATCCAAGACGAGTTGATCAAGCTCTTCGAGCGCGCTGCAAGGCCCTCGCTGGGCATCGAGCTCTTGCGAGAGACAGGCGTCCTTGCCCAGGTTTGGCCCGAACTTACCGAGGGCGTCGGGATCGAGCAGAACCAGTGGCATGCCTACGATGTGTGGCGGCATAATCTGGAATCGATGGACGCCACGCCCGCCGGCGACGCGACGCTCCGGATTGCCGCGCTCCTGCACGACGTCGGCAAACCGCGAACCAAGGACGGGCCGCATTTCTACCGGCACGAACTCGTCGGCGCCGAGATGGCGCGCGACATGCTTGCCCGGTTGCGCTTCCCGGGCGAAACGGTCGAAACCGTCGAGCACCTTGTGCGAAATCACATGTACAACCAAGACCCGCAGCTCACTGACGCTGCGGTCCGGCGCTTCATCCGGCGAATCGGACTCGCGCACCTTGCCCGGCAATTCGCCGTGCGGCGCGCAGATATCGTCGGCTCGGGAATGCCGAAGCGCAATGATTCCAACGAGCTTTTCGAAGCGCGCATTCAAGCCGAAATTGCGCGCCGGCCGGCGTTCTCGGTCGCCGATCTTGCCGTGGGCGGCGTCGACGTGATGCGTGCCATGGTGGAGGCAGGCGCGGCACCCAAAGCCTTTCGCGGAGACGCCCGGGTGGGGACGATTTTGCGCTGGCTTTTCGAGCAGGTCACCGACCTCCCCGAACGTAACAGCCGCCAAACGCTCCTGGCGCTCCTCGATGAATACCTCCAAACCGAAGGCCACATCGGCGCCTTTTAGTCGAGTTTTGTTTCACGTGAAACATGCATTGGGGTTTCTTTGAGTCGCATCATCGCTCTGGTCAACCAAAAAGGCGGCGTCGGAAAAAGTACGACCGCAGTAAATCTCGGCGCTGCGCTGGCCGTGCACGGGCATCGCGTGCTCGTCGTCGATAGCGATCCCCAGGGAAACACCACGACGGGTTTTGGTATCGACAAGGCTCGCCTGAAGCACGATGTCTACGACGTGCTGATGCAACAAGCGTCGATCGACGACGCGATCGTCGATACCGAAATTCCGAAGCTGCAACTCGTTCCCGCGACGATCAATTTAGTGGGCGCCGAAATCGAACTCGTTTCCGGATTGTCGCGCGAAACGCGTCTGCGGCAAGCGCTGCGGCCGGTCGCCCCGCGCTACGACTACGTTTTCATCGATTGCCCGCCGTCGCTCGGGTTACTGACGATCAATGCGCTGACGGCGGCGGAAGAAATCATGATTCCCGTCCAGGCCGAGTATTACGCGCTCGAAGGTCTCTCGCAGTTGACATCGGTGGTGCGCCGCGTACGAGAAGCGTTGAACCCGACGTTGCACGTAAGCGGCGTACTCGTCACGATGTTCGACGGGCGTACGCGGCTTGCAATGGAAGTGCTCGACGAACTCGAAAAATTTTTCCCCCAGCAAATGTTCAAAACGCAGATTCCGCGCAACATTCGACTCTCCGAAGCGCCGTCGTTCGGCAAGCCCGTCATTCTTTTTGACGTGAAAAGCCGCGGCGCGCAGGCATACCTCTCCCTTGCAAGAGAGCTTGCGGATGCGGGGGTGCACGCGTGAGCCAACCCAAGCGTGGCCTCGGAAAAGGCCTCGGCGCGTTGCTCGGGGATGCGTCCATACCGACGACGCCCGGAGCCGGCGAAATGCTGCGCGACATCCCCGTCGACCGGATAACTCCCAATCCGTTTCAACCGCGCAAGAGCTTCGACCAAACGGCGCTCGACGATTTGCGCGCGTCGATTTCGGAGTACGGGGTGTTGGTGCCGATTATCGTTCGCCGTCGCGGCGATAGCTTCGAACTCGTGGCCGGCGAGCGTCGCTGGCGCGCCTGTGCGGCGTTGCAAAAACCTACGATTTCCGCGATTGTGCGCGAGAGCGACGATCGCGACACGCTCGAAGTTGCAATTATCGAAAACCTGCAGCGCGAGAACCTGAATCCGCTCGAAGAAGCTGCCGGCTTCCAATATTTGGTCGACGAATACGCCTTCACGCAAGACGAAGTGGCGCGCCGTTTAGGCAAGAGCCGTCCGGCGATTGCAAACGCGCTGCGGTTGCTTGCGCTTCCCGATTCGATCAAAAGCATGCTTGTCGACGGCCGTCTTTCCGCGGGGCATGCGCGCGCGTTGCTTGCGGCTCCCGGTCGCGACCGGGTAGCGCTCGCACAACGAGTTGCAAACGAAGGTCTGTCGGTGCGCGCGCTCGAGCGCTTGACCGGAGCGGTGTCCACGCCCAAGGCCGGCGCAACCGGCCCCGTGCTGCGGGCTCTTTCTCCCGACGAGCACGCGTTTGAATCGCGGCTGCGGGAG
>JBDTFK010000161.1:0-3448 GCA_039937995.1 Vulcanimicrobiaceae bacterium
CCCGCAGCAATCCACTCGCGCGCATCGATTGGGACCACGTCGAATTTTACGTCGGCAATGCCAAGCAAGCCGCGCACTACTATATGTCGGCATTCGGTTTTAATCAAGTCGCCTACGCCGGTCCTGAAACGGGCGTGAAGAACCGCGTCAGCTACGTGCTCGAACAGAACGCCGTGCGTTTCGTGATCACCGCGAGTTTGCTTCCCGACGACGAGATTGCCAAACACGTCGCGCTTCACGGCGACGGCGTACGGGACATCGCAATCGCCGTAACGGATTGCCGAACCGCGTACGACCGCGCGATTGCCGGAGGCGCAACATCCATTTCCGCACCGCTCGAACGCAAAGACGAGCGCGGCCGAATCGTCAAAGCCACCATCGCAACCTACGGCGATACCGTACATTCGTTCGTCGAGCGCGGCGGGTACGCCGGTGCCTTCATGCCGGATTACATCGAAGCCCGGCGTTCGATTCCGGGAATAGCCCGGCCCGAATTGCAATTCATCGATCATTGCGTCGGCAACGTAGGCTGGGGTGAAATGGAGGGCTGGGGCGACTTTTACGCGCGCGTGTTCGGGTTCTCGCAGCTCGTTTCGTTCGACGACAAAGACATTTCGACCGAGTACACCGCGCTCAAATCGAAGGTCATGACCGACCCGCGCCACCAGGTGAAATTTCCGATCAACGAACCGGCGCGCGGCAAAAAGAAGTCGCAGATCGAAGAGTACCTCGATTTCTATCATGGTTCCGGCGTTCAGCACATCGCCATTCGCACGGACGACATCGTGCAAACCATCGACGCGTTGCGACACAACGGCGTAGAATTTCTCGACACGCCGGAGAGCTACTACGACGAGCTCGAAGCGCGCGTCGGAAAAATCGAAGAGGCCATCGACGTATTGCGCGATCGCCGTATTCTCGTCGACCGCGACGATCTGGGCTACATGCTGCAGATCTTCACTAAACCGCTTCAGGACCGCCCGACGGTCTTCTTCGAGATCATCCAACGAAAAGGCAGCCTTTCGTTCGGCAAAGGCAACTTCAAAGCGCTCTTCGTTTCAATAGAAAAAGAACAAGAGAAGCGCGGCACGCTCTGAGATGCCGGCCGCTCTTCTCCCGCCGCCGACCTCCGTCGACGCGGTAATGTTGGAGTCGCGGGCCTCATCGCTTGCGAAGCGCTCCATCAAAAGTTCGGCCAAGCTCGAAGGCATAACGCTCGCTATTGCGTGCACCGACCTCACAACGCTCGAAGGCAAAGATTCGGAAGGGCGGGTTCGCTCGTTATGCGCCAAAGCGATCGCTCCGCGACCCTCGTGGCCGAGCGTTCCAAGCGTCGCCGCGGTATGCGTTTACCCCAATTTTGTCGCGATCGCAAAAGACGCGCTGCGCGGAAGCGAGGTTAAGGTAGCATCCGTCGCGACGGCGTTCCCGAGCGGTCTTTCCCGTATCGACGTCCGCCTTGCCGATGTTGCCGCGGCGCTCGACGCGGGAGCCGACGAAATCGACATGGTCATCGACCGGGGCGCATTTCTTTCCGGCCACGAGCGCGCCGTTTACGACGAAATCTCTGCCGTAAAAGCGCTGTGCGGCGAGAAGCATGTGAAAGCCATCCTCGAATCCGGCGAACTCGGCACCTACGACAACATCCGGCGCGCGAGCGATCTCGCGCTTGAGGCCGGCGCCGACGTGATAAAGACCTCGACCGGGAAAGTTGCAACCAATGCGACGTTCGCGACCGCTCTCCTAATGTGCGAGGCGATCCGCGATTTTGCGCGACGAACCGGAAAGCGTCGCGGGCTGAAGGTGGCCGGCGGAGTGCGCACCACAAAACAGGCGCTGACCTATCTCGTCATCATTAAAGAAACGCTTGGCGACGCGTGGCTCGCTCCCGAACTCTTTCGCATCGGCGCGACCTCGCTGCTCGACGATTTGCTCATGCAACTCGAAAAGGAAGCGACAGGACACTACGCCGGGCCGGATTATATTCCGAAGGATTAGGAATACATGCCAATTTTCGAATACGCGCCCGCACCGGAAAGCACGGTACCGCGGCTTCGCGAGCAATACGGCCTCTTTATAGACGGTGCGTGGGTGGCGCCCTCAAACGCTCGCTACACCGATACGATCAACCCGGCCAATGAGGAGCGCCTTGCCGGCGTCGCGTACGCAAGCGCGGCCGACGTCGATCGTGCCGTCCGTTCTGCGCGAAAAGCGTACGATAAGTACTGGCGTAAACTCAAGCCCGCCGACCGCGCAAAATATCTCTACCGCATAGCACGGGCGATCACCGAGCGCGCGCGCGAACTTGCGGTCATCGAAACGCTCAACGGCGGCAAGCCGATTAAGGAGTCGCGCGACTTCGATCTGCCGGCTGCCGCCGCGCATTTTTTTTACCATGCCGGTTGGGCCGACAAACTCGAATGGGCCCTGCGCGCGGGCCGCACTCCGCATTCGCTCGGCGTCTGCGGCGCCATCGTTCCGTGGAACTTCCCGCTACTCATGGCCGCGTGGAAACTCGCGCCGGCACTTGCCTGCGGCAACACCGTCGTCCTCAAGCCGGCAGAAACCACGCCTCTCACCGCACTTGCGCTCGCGCAAATCATTGAAGAGGCCGACCTTCCACCGGGCGTCGTGAACGTCGTCACGGGGGACGGCGCCACCGGAGCGGCACTTGTCGAGCACGACGACGTCGACAAGATTGCCTTCACCGGATCGACCGAGGTTGGAAAGATTATCGCGCGGCGCGTAGCGGGCACGCGCAAGCGTTTGACTCTGGAACTCGGCGGGAAAGCCGCGCATCTCGTCTTTGCCGACGCACCGATGGACCAAGCCGTCGAAGGTGTCGTCAACGGCATTTATTTCAATCAAGGTCACGTGTGCTGCGCTGGGTCGCGCCTTCTCGTCGAGGAGCGGGTACACGACGAGGTTGTCGTCCGATTGACGCAGCGCTTGCAAACATTGCGCCTAGGCGACCCGATGGATAAAAATACGGATATCGGCGCGATCAACTCGCGCGAACAGTTGGACCGAATCGAAGAGCTCGTTGCAAGCGGCATCGAATCGGGCGCAACGCTCGTCCAGGCGCAATGCGAACTGCCTCCCCGCGGATTTTTCTTTCCCGCGTCCTTTTTTACCGGCGTGCAGCAGTCGCACCGGATCGCCCGGGAGGAGATCTTTGGACCCGTGCTCTCGATCCTAACTTTTCGCACGCCGGATGAGGCCGTGGAAAAAGCGAACAATACGCCGTACGGTCTCTCGGCCGGTATCTGGACGGAAAAAGGGAGCAAAAATATGTGGGTGGCTGAACGCCTGCGCGCCGGTGTTGTTTGGTGCAACACCTTTAACCAGTTCGATCCAAGTTCGCCGTTCGGCGGGTACCGTGAGTCGGGTTTCGGGCGCGAAGGCGGCGTTCACGGTCTTGCCGAGTACCTGGAACACTAGCCACGTC
>JBDTFK010000162.1:0-3419 GCA_039937995.1 Vulcanimicrobiaceae bacterium
GTGTTGCGCGTAAATTCGCTCGCTGCCGGTCACTCCGGCGTAAAACTCGAGACGTTAGAGCTCCTCTCCGAACTGCTCAATCGCGGCGTCACCCCGGTCGTTCCATCGCAAGGATCGGTCGGAGCGAGCGGCGACCTCGCACCGCTCGCCCATATGACGCTCACGCTCATCGGGGAAGGCGAAGCCTATTATCACGGTGAGCGCATGCCGAGCGCGCTCGCGCTCGAACGCGCGGGTTTGCGCCCGGTAACGCTCGGTCCAAAAGAAGGGCTTGCCTTAATCAACGGTACGCAAGTGATGACCGGCATCGGATCGCTCGGCATCTTACGCGCCGAGCGGCTCGCTGCGGCGGCCGACGTGATCGGTGCGATGTCGCTCGAAGCCTTTCTCGGGACCGATCGCGTTTTTGACCGGCGGATAAATGAACTGCGCCCGCATGCGGGCCAGATTCGCGTCGCCGAAAACTTGCGCGCGATTCTTGAGGGTTCGGAGATCATGCTGTCGCACCGCGAGTGCGGACGCGTCCAAGACCCGTATTCTTATCGCTGCATTCCCGTCGTCCACGGGGCCGTTCGCGATTCGATCGCGCACGCGCGTCGCGTCACCGAGATTGAAGCGAATTCCGTTACCGACAATCCGCTCGTGTTTCCCGACGACGGCGAATTTCTCTCGGGCGGAAACTTTCACGGCGAGCCGATCGCGCTCGCAATCGATTTCCTCAAGATCGCCGTAAGCGAACTCGCGTCGATCGGCGAACGCCGGTTGTACCTGTTGCTCAATGCGGAGGATCGCGGCTTGCCGCTGTTTCTTACGGGCCGCTCGGGTTTGCAATCGGGACTGATGATCGTGCAGTATACCGCTGCCGCGCTCGTCAACGATAGCAAAGGCCTTTGCTGGCCCTCGAGCGTCGATTCGATTCCGACCTCGGCGGGACAAGAAGATCACGTAAGTATGGGCATGACGTCGGCAAACAATCTCGTGCGCGTACTCGACAACGTCGAAGGTGCGCTCGCGTGCGAATTGCTCGGTGCAATTACCGCAACGGACTTCCGCCGCCCGTTGAAATCGGGTAAAGGCACGCAAGCCGCCTACGACGTGGCGCGCGCGCGCATCGCACCGTGGACCGAAGATCGCATTCCGGCTCCCGACATCGAATCGGCTCGCGAACTCATCCGATCCGGCGCGCTGGCCATCGCCGCAGAAACCGCAACAGGAGCATCGTTAACATGACCACGACAGTTTCGGGACCACGACTCGTTCGCGCGCCGCACGGTTCGGAACTCACCTGCTTGGGTTGGCCGCAAGAAGCGGCCCTGCGAATGCTGATGAATAATCTCGACCCGGATGTTGCCGAGCGCCCCGACGATCTCGTGGTATACGGCGGAAACGGTCGCGCCGCGCGTTCGTGGGAAGCCTTCGATGCGATCGTGCGCACGTTGCGGCGCTTGAAAAACGACGAGACGCTGATCGTCCAGAGCGGTAAGCCCGTCGCGGTGTGGAAAACGCACGCCCGCGCTCCGCGCGTGCTCATTGCCAATTCGAACCTGGTCCCAAAATGGGCCGATTGGAAAGTCTTTCGCGAACTCGAAGCGCAGGGGCTGACCATGTACGGTCAGATGACTGCGGGATCGTGGATCTATATCGGGACGCAAGGCATCGTGCAAGGGACGTACGAGACGTTTGCAGAGCTCGCGCGCCAGCATTTTGGCGGAACGCTCAAGGGCCGCGTGTCGCTCACCGCCGGCGTCGGCGGAATGGGCGGCGCGCAACCGCTGGCGATTACGATGAACGAAGGCGTCGCACTGTGCATCGACGTCGACCCTGCGCGGCTCGAGCGCCGGCGCGAACTGCGCTATTTAGATGCGGTCGCCGACTCGCGCGAATCGGCTCTGCGCGAAGTCGCGCGAGCAAAAGCCGCAGGCGAAGCGCTCTCGATCGGATACGAAGGAAACGCGGCGGTCGAATTTCCGCAGCTTTACGATCTCGGCTTCCGGCCGGATGCCGTGACCGACCAGACATCCGCGCACGACATGATCAACGGCTATGTGCCGGCCGGATTGACGCTTGAAGAAGCCGCGGCGCTACGCGTGTCGGATCCGCAAGAATACGAGCGGCGCGGTTACGAAAGCGCGGCCGCGCATGTGGAAGCGATGGTGAAGTTTCTCGATGCGGGCGCGGTCGTCTTCGATTACGGGAACAATATTCGCGCGGCCGCGGAGCGTGGAGGCTTCAAGCGCGCCTTTGCATTTCCCGGTTTCGTTCCGGCGTTTATCCGGCCGTTGTTTTGCAAGGGCTCGGGGCCGTTCCGCTTTGCCGCGCTTTCGGGCGATCCGAAAGATATCGCGCGGCTCGATGTGGAGTTGCTGCGCATGTTCCCGGACGACGTGGGATTGCAGCGTTGGATCAAGCTCGCGCAAGAGCGCATTTCGTTTCAAGGTCTACCCGCGCGGATTTGCTGGCTTGGGTACGGCGACCGCGCGAAGGCCGGACTGCGGTTCAACGAACTCGTGCGCAATGCGGAAGTGAGCGCTCCCATCGTGATCGGCCGCGACCACCTCGATACCGGTAGCGTTGCGTCGCCGTATCGCGAGACGGAGTCGATGAAGGACGGTTCCGACGCGATTTCCGATTGGCCGCTGCTCAACGCGCTGCTCAATACGGCCGCCGGCGCGCACTGGGTGAGCCTCCATCACGGCGGCGGAGTCGGAATCGGGTATTCACAGCACGCGGGCATGGTTGTCGTTGCGGACGGCTCGCAAGACGCGCAAGAGCGCTTAGAAGCCGTGCTAACAACCGACTGCGGCATGGGCGTTGTGCGCCATGCCGACGCAGGGTACGACATCGCGATCGAAACCGCCGATGAAAAAGGTATCGATTGGCGGCTGTAACGGCGTGTCTCGTCCGCGCGAAGACCGTCGTAACGTGCGACGCTGATGTTGCTCAGGACGGCGTTACGTTCGACGATTTGGGTCGCATCGACGACGCGGCGCTCGTTGTCGTGGGCGATCGTATTGCCGCCCTCGGCCAGCGAGCGGAAATCGAAGCATCGCTACGAGGACGCGAGGTGGTAGAGGTCGATCTCCGCGACTGCGTCATTTTCCCTGGATTCGTTGACGCCCACGCGCACCCGCTCTTCGCCGGCGACCGCGAGCCCGATTTCGCCGCCAAACTCCGAGGCGAAGCGCCGCCGCTCGGAATGCTGTACACCGTCGAACGAACGCGTGACGCTCTGCTCGACCCGAATGCGTTCTACGCGCATACGATTCGCCCGCGGTTGAGGGTGATTCTCGAACACGGGACCACGACGCTCGAAACTAAGACCGGTTACGCGCTGCACGCTCCGGGAGAAACGGCGCTCCTCGATCTCATTGCGGCGCACCGGGACGATGCCGGCGTTCCACACCTTGTCTCGACCTTTC
>JBDTFK010000163.1:0-3657 GCA_039937995.1 Vulcanimicrobiaceae bacterium
CCCGCACGCTCCAACCAACTCGCGCGTCGCCTTTTCGACGGCCGGCCACACGCCGAAACCGTCGCGCTCTTCCTTTGCCGCGATCCGCGCCACGTAGGCGGCGACGTCGGGCTCGCATAGCGTCCCGCGAATATAGAACTTCTGCGAATCGCCGTCGCGGAAGAGTTCTTGCGCGTCCACCACGTCACCCGGCAAGATCCACGTTCGCAACAGAAGCCGGTCCGTTTCGATAAAACTCACGGCGAAACGGCGCCGGCATCGCGCAGCATTTTGAGCACGCGATCGTTCGGCAAAGCGTACGTCGTCGCGCCCTCTCGACCCGTCATCGTTTTGGCTTCAAAAAGCGCATCGTAGATCGCAGCTTGGGTCGCTTCGGCCGTTGCGCGGTAGAGTGCGTTGAGGGTTCCATCATCTTCGATTATCGCTTTCGACGGAGCTTGAATTTCGAAGTTCCCCGTGCGACGAAAAACAAAGCCCGTCGAAAACGCAAGAAATAAATCGCCGCTGCCCACGTCGGACGTGAGACCGGTGCGACCCATTCCAAGGGCCGCCCGCAGGGCGATCGCGCGCAACTGCCGGCTATCGAGCGGCGCGTCGGTGGCGACGACGATGATAATGCTCCCGGATTCCATGCGGCCGTGCAAACTCGCTTCGGAAACGTGCTTCGGGAAGGTGCGCTTGTATTCGTTCTTCAGCCGTTCGCCGACCGGTACTCCAACGATGTTCAGGGCAGCGCGAGAACTGCTCGTGTTGTCGTTTACCAGTACGCCCACGTGATAGCCTCCGAGGGTTGCAGGTAACACGCGCGAGGCAGAACCGATGCCGCCTTTAAATCCGAATGCTTGCATGCCGGTGCCCGCGCCGACGTTTCCCCGTTCGAACTGTCCCGGTCGAGCGCGATCGAGCATGGCAACGATGTCGCTTTGACGGACGGAGCGCCGTTGAATATTGTTGAGCGACTGATCGTCACACTCGGCGACAACCGGCAGCGGCACGTCGTCCGTTCGGCCGACCTGCGGATAGCGTGCGATCATCCAATCGACGACGCCGTCATCGGCGAGACCGACGTTCAAGGTGTTGGTTAACACAATCGGGACTTCAAGATATCCGGCGGTGTTTATCCAATGGCTGCCCGTCATTTCCCCGTTGCCGTTAAAATCCAACGCAGCCGCGGCCACTTTCTCGTTCCACGGATCGCCGCTAGAAAGAATCGCGGTAGCTCCCGTTCGGACGTCCGTTCCTTCGACTTTGGTCACATGCACTACGCGCACTCCGGGAACGTCGGTGATTGCGTCGAGGGCGCCGGTGGGAAAGCTACCAAAGTGGAACGGTAACACGGCGTTAGCGGGGCCCGGCAAGGCCAAGAGTACCGCGTAGAGCGCGGCGAGCATAAGATACGCACGTCTGGGCATGGGAGTTGTGTTGGAACCCGTTTCAATGAGGGCCTGCATGCAGGCTCGATGGTCGGGGGTGAAAAACTGTGGTGTTCACGGCGTATCACTCGTCCATGAGGGGTCTGACCATTCTTACCGTTCCCGATAAACTCCAAGCTGCGAATCTTTGGGAGAATCTGACCGCTCCCGAACTGATCGAACACGCGCTGCGTCGCGGCGAGGGCGTGCTGGGCTGCGACGGGCAGTTCATCGTCGACACGCGCCCGCACACGGGGCGCTCGCCAAAAGATAAAGCCTTCGTTCGGGAACCTTCGAGTGAAGCGCATATCGATTGGGGTGAAACGAATGCACCCGTCGACGCGGACGTCTTCGACCGGCTTTTCGAGCGAGTAGCGGCGTATCTCTCGGAGCGAGACGTCTATTCACTCGACTGTTTCGTCGGCGCCGACGAAAAATTTCAAGTGCCGATTCGCGTGTACACGGAATTCGCATGGCACAGTTTGTTTGCCCAACACCTGTTCATCACGCCCAAAACGCCGGTGCGAGATTTCGTTCCCGAGTTCACCGTGATCGACGCGGCGCTTTTCCAGGCAGATCCCGAACGCGACCGCGTGCGCAGCTCGACGTTCATCTTGGTCAACTTCGCCAAGCGAATCATTCTCATCGGCGGAACAAAGTATGCCGGCGAGATCAAGAAGTCCGTCTTCACGCTGATGAACTATTTGTTGCCGTTGCGCGAAACGTTGCCCATGCATTGCTCGGCCAACGTGGGGAATAAAGAAGGCGACGTCGCGATTTTCTTTGGACTTTCGGGCACGGGTAAGACCACGTTGTCGTCGGATCCGCACCGTCCGCTCATCGGTGACGACGAACACGGGTGGTCATCCGAGGGCGTGTTCAATTTCGAAGGCGGGTGCTACGCGAAAGTGATTCGTCTTTCGCCTAGCGCGGAGCCGGAAATTTGGGCGGCGACAAACCGTTTTTCAACCGTCCTCGAAAACGTCGTTTACAACGAAAATACGCGCGAACTCGACGTCGACTCGGATGAAAAGACCGAAAACACGCGCTCCGGGTATCCGCTCGGATTTATTCCGAACGTCGTAGCGGGAAGCAAGGGCGGCCACCCAAAGACGATCGTCATGCTGACCGCCGACGCATTCGGCGTCCTTCCGCCGATTTCAAAACTCTCGCACGAGCAGGCCATGTATCATTTCCTCTCCGGATACACGGCTAAGGTCGCGGGTACGGAACGCGGCGTCACCGAACCGCAGGCAACGTTCTCGACATGCTTCGGCGCACCGTTCATGGTGCATCACCCAACGATATACTCGCGACTGCTCGGCAAGAAACTGGCCGAGCACGAAGTTGAATGCTGGCTCGTAAATACCGGCTGGACGGGCGGAGCTTACGGCGTCGGCAAGCGCATGTCCATTTCGCACACGCGCGCGATGGTAAATGCCGCGATCGAGGGACGTATACCGCACGAATTCGAGGAAGAGCCGTTTTTCGGACTCATGATTCCGAAGTGCGTTCCCGGGGTGCCGGAGGAGGTTCTCAATCCGCGTGATGCTTGGCCGGACAAACCCGCTTATGACGCGACGGCGCGTAAGCTGGCGCAGCTCTTCTTCGACAATTTCAAACGTTTCGAAAGCCAGGTTTTGGCCTCCGTCAACGCGGTAGCGATCAAGCCGAGGGCCTAGAGGAACGCTGCAGAGGTTAATGCGGCTCTCAGGCGCCCGTAGGGGTTAGGCGCCTAGGATAGTCGCATGAAACCTACTAAAATAGTTTTTGCGGGCGCCCTCGCGCTTGCAATGGCCCTCCCCGTAGCGGCATTCGCCCAACAGGCTCCCGACCAAGCGGTTCCCGCGGCCTCGATGCAACCCGGCGCGCCAATGAGCGGCGCCGAGTCGCACGAGCATCACGCAGGCATGATGCAACTGTTCAAGGGCGTCAACTTGACCACGCAGCAGCACGCAAAAATACGGCAGATGATGGATACATTTCACGCGGCGCATCCCGAAGGTAGTCCGCCGGATGCAACTGCCCGCCAGGCTTTGCATGAAGAGATTATGGGCATCCTAACGCCCGCCCAGCAAGCCCAAGTAAAAGCCAACATGACCCAAATGCAACTCGGCCATCCAATGGCGCCGGAGGCCTCACCGTCGGCTCCGCCCGGCTAAACGACGTTTCGACTACAGCCGCACGACGATAGATCCGTCTGCGCTTACCGACCAGTCGACATCCTCGAGGCGCTCTACGGCAT
>JBDTFK010000164.1:0-3966 GCA_039937995.1 Vulcanimicrobiaceae bacterium
AACGAATTCGTTGCCGACAACAAACCCTACGGCGCCGTGATCTCGTACTATCTCGCACCGCGGCCGCATCCGAAGACAAAAAAGAAGAGTAAAAAAGAAACGATATCACTGGACGTGCTCGACGGCAAAGGCGCGATCGTTCGTCATCTCGACGGGACGGTAAACGACGGAATCAACCGCGTCGTTTGGGATTTACAGACCGATCCACCGGACGGCTTGAAGGCGGCGCAAGACTCGCGCGCCTATTATGTATTCTACCCGCTCCACGTCGATGGTCCCGAAGCCAAGCCGGGAACCTACACCATCCGCTTGCGCGCCCGCGGGGAATCGCTCTCCGTTCCATTTCAGGTGCGCCTGGATCCGAACGTTAAAGTGGATGCGGCAGAACTACAAGCGCAATACGCCTCGCTCGCTCGCCTGGCGGCGCTTCAAGAACAGGGTGAAAAATGGCTCGCACAGATTAAACTCCGCCAGAAAAAAGAGAAAAAGGGCCATCCCGACGCGCGACTCGATGCGTTTGCAAACGAGCTACGCAACGGCGACGGCAGTCAAAATGCGGGATACAAACACCCCGCAAAAGTTATCGATCAAATTGCCTACCTGCGCCACATTATCGCGACGTCGTTCGAAGCGCCGACCGGCGTACAAATGGAACTGATCGATCGCTACGCTTCCCAACTGCGCGCTCTGGAACCGCGCGCCCGAGCGCTACTAAAGAGCCCCGCCCCTCGGACGACTCCTCACCGGAGCGTCAGCGGGCGGTAGCGGATTCGTTTGGGTTTGGCGGCTTCTTCGCCCAATCGTTTGACTTTGTCCGCTTCGTATTCGTGGTAGTTTCCTTCGAAGAAGTGAACTTGGCTATCGCCTTCAAAAGCGAGAATATGCGTCGCGATCCGATCGAGGAACCAGCGGTCGTGACTGATCACCAAAACCGTTCCCGCGAATTCTGCCAGCGCATCTTCGAGCGAACGCAGGGTTTCAACATCTAAATCGTTCGACGGTTCGTCAAGCAGCAAAACGTTTGCGCCGGTCGATAGCGTCTTGGCGAGGTGCAGCCGGCCGCGCTCGCCGCCGGAGAGCGTACCCACGGCCTTTTGTTGATCGCCGCCCTTGAAATTAAAGCGTCCGACATAAGCGCGCGAGGGCATTTCGAAACGGCCGACTTGCATGAGGTCGAGTCCGCCGCTAACGTCTTCCCATACCGTTTTCGTATCGTCAAGCGCTTCCCGAGTCTGGTCGACCACGGCAAGCTTGACGCTCGGTCCGACCGAAATCACTCCACGCTCGGGTTTTTCCTTGCCGACAATCATGCGAAAAAGTGTGGATTTACCGGCGCCGTTGGGCCCGATGATTCCTACGATCGCGCCGGCCGGAATCGAGAAGCTGACATCGTCCATCAGCAGCCGCTCGCCGTAACCCTTACTAACATTTTCGAAATCGATGACCCGTTCGCCCAGTCGCTCGGCAACGGGAATAAAGATCTCTTGCGTTTCGTTGCGGCGCTGGTATTCATAGCTCGAGAGCTCTTCGAAGCGCGCCATGCGGCTTTTGCTCTTTGTCTGTCGGCCCTTCGCGTTCTGCCGCACCCACTCGAGCTCTTTCTTGAGCGCTTTCTGTCGCGCGGTCTCGGCAGATTCTTCCGTGGCAAGACGTTCTTGTTTTTGATCGAGCCACGAACTGTAATTCCCCTTCCAGGGAATGCCGCGACCGCGGTCGAGTTCGAGAATCCATTCCGCCGCGTTATCAAGAAAATAGCGGTCGTGCGTGACCGCGACGACGGTTCCCGGAAAGCGTTGCAAGTACTGCTCGAGCCACTCGACGCTTTCGGCGTCGAGGTGGTTCGTCGGTTCGTCGAGCAAGAGCATGTCGGGCTTCGAAAGCAGCAAACGACAGAGCGCCACGCGCCGTTTTTCACCGCCGGAAAGTGGAGCGATTCGGGCGTCCCACGGCGGCAGGCGCAGCGCGTCGGCGGCAATCTCCAGTTGCTGATCTAGGTCGTCGCCGGAAGCGGCAATGACGGCCTCGAGTTTCGACTGCTCTTCCGCGAGCCGGTCGAAGTCGGCGTCGGGGTTGCCGTATGCCGCGTAAATTTCATCGAGCCGTTTGCGCGCTTCGAGCAACTCACCTAGTCCGCCCTCGACTTCCTCGCGGACGGTTTTTTCCGGATCCAGTTTCGGCTCTTGCTCGAGAAAACCGATCGTGAGATTGGGAAGCGCTTTGGCTTCGCCGTCAATCTCCGTATCGAGGCCCGCCATGATGCGCAGGAGCGACGATTTTCCCGAACCGTTCAGCCCGAGAATGCCGATTTTCGCGCCGGGGAAAAAGCTCAGGGAGATATCTTTGAGAATCTGGCGTTTCGGCGGCACGGTTTTGCCGACGCGGTGCATCGTATAAACGTATTGCGTCACGGGAGACCTTCAGTGGAGCGCGGTAAGGCAAGTGTCATGGCTGAAGAAACACGCATATATGAAAATATCGAGCGGTCGAAGGTCGATACCTTGCGTTCCGCGCTCGCAGCGTTCGTCTCGCTCCCGGACGGGGATCATGGCGAGATCGCAAAGGGTGGATTCGCCGGAACGTTTGACTACGACGAGCCCGCGAAGCGGCTAACGCTGACGATCGCCGAGTCGCCGCCGCTCGTCCCACGCGCGATGGTCTGGTCCACCATCGAACGCTCGATCGGATGACGCTCGGCGCTTCGAGCGTTAGCGTCTGCGACGGGCGCGGTAGACGACTCGCGGTTTGGGCGCCTCAATTTTGGCGTCGGGGAAAAGCGGGTTGATCGAACGCTCGAGCCGTTTTCCGAGCAAGTACTCGATGCGCCGGATCAGCGATTCTTCGTCGGAGGAAACGAACGTGATGGCATCGCCGGTCGCCTGGGCGCGGGCCGTTCGGCCGATGCGATGGACGTAGTCTTCGGCGGCGCCGGGAACGTCGTAGTTCACGACATGTCCGAGTTGCTCGATATCGATTCCGCGCGCGGCGATGTCGGTTGCCACGAGCACGCGGCACTTCCCCTTGCGCAAATTTTCGAGTGCGCGCGTCCGCTGCGCTTGCGTGCGGTCGCCGTGAATGAGATCGGTGGGAATGTTTTGTTTTGCCAGCGCCGCCGCCAACCGGTTGGCGCGAGCTTTCGTGCGTGTGAACGCGATTGCCGTAAAGATATTATTATCTTTGAGAAGCTCCAGCAGCAGTTCTGTTTTCTTCTCGTTCGGGACGGCATAGAGCGTCTGGGTAAGCGTTTCGACCGGAGCCGATTTCGCTGCGAGTTCGACGCGTACGGGATCGCGAAGCATTTCGCGAACGAGGCCCGCAATCTGCGGCGGTAGCGTCGCCGAGAAGAACAAGGTCTGACGGTCGGCGGGCATCTTTCCGAGAATCGTACGCACGACCGGGAGAAAACCCATGTCGAGCATGCGATCGGCCTCGTCGAGGACGACCGTCGTCACGCCGCCCAGGCGCGTACCGCCGCGTTTCATATGATCGAGCAAGCGGCCGGGAGTTGCGACGATGATGTCACAACCGCGTTTGAACGCGCCGGTTTGGGCGCCGAAGCCTACGCCACCGTATACCGCGGCTACGCGGACGTCGGTGTGCTTGGCGAGCGCCGTTAAGTGCGTGGAAATTTGTTCGGCTAGTTCGCGGGTCGGCGCTAGGATCAAGGCGCGGGTCGTTCCACGCGGGAGGCCCATAAGCGTTTGAATGATCGGGAGGCCGAAGGCGGCGGATTTTCCGCTGCCGGTCTGGGCGCTTGCGAGGACGTCGCGCCCTTCCAGAGCGGGCGGAATCGCCAACTCTTGGATGGGTGTCGGGGCGGTGAATTTTAGGTCGGTGAGCGCGCGAAGGAGCTGCGGCGCAAGGCCGAGCTGATCAAATGTGGAGTTGATGTTCAAATCTTTCGAGTGTGCGCAATTCGATCACATTCGAAAGATTCGCGCGGAGGGGGTCGGGCTAGTATTGCACGCT
>JBDTFK010000165.1:0-7455 GCA_039937995.1 Vulcanimicrobiaceae bacterium
TACGAATTCGTGGTTTTTGGGGGATTCTTTTGCCTCTAGCTCATGTGATGTCGCAACTGTAGGATGGATTGTAGGTAGCGAGTCGTGTGCGCTCCCAAAACCTGTGTTACAAAAACGACCGCACGGCTCGAAAGATGACGCGGTTGTTTGGAGAGCATCGGTTTCACGTACGCTCCGAGAGGTACTTAAACGTGAATAGTGCGCCGGTTTCGTCATTTCCATTTAACGTATACATCGTTGACAAACAACTGCTCTTCGGACGCGCGGTTGCGCAGGCACTTTCTACCGATCCCGATATTCGTGTCGTGGGTATTTCCGCGGAACGCGAAATACCCGGGCCGGGGAAAGAGCGCGTTGATGTCGTCGTGATAGACATCGACGATGTCGAGCGAATCGACGACGTCGTGGAATTGTTTAAAGCACGTTTTCCGGGGACGCACATATGCGCGCTCTCGATGCACGCGCAACCCGAACTACTGCAGCATTGCCTCTCCGCCGGCGCCGACGCGTATATCGTTAAAGATTCATCGCTCCAAGAATTGGCGACGGCGATAAAGACGCTGGGGGCCGGTGGCAGTTATGTCGATCCGCGAGTCGCGGCCACGTACTTCTCGCGGCGCATTCCCTCGAACCACCTAAGCGCGAGCCAGTTGTCACCACGTGAGACCGATATCATTCGCCTTATTGCCCAAGGCCTATCAAATCGCGATATCGGGCGCCGGCTGATCCTTTCGGAGAAGACGGTAAAGAATCACGTGAGTCACATTTTTTCAAAATTGCATCTTACCGCTCGCTCCCAGGCTGCGGTTCACGCGATTCGCAAGGGGCTTGCCTGAGGGAGTTCCGCCGTTTCAAGCGCGCCCGTCATATCTCGCGTCACGCACATCTGTAGCGCGCAGGCGATCAACGTTATGAGAGCGAGCCACGTCGGAATCTTCAGCACGAAAACCGTCCGCCGTAGCGCGGGAGTTGCTTGTAAGAATTGTGCCCACGCCGCCGGAGCAAATTCACGGGAAGAGGTCGTGAAACTCCCCGTGACGATTTGATTTCCCGTCGTCGGTGCCTCGACGCGTTGCAGCATCACAAGGCATGCGGCCGTCGCAACGGCGGCAAGAGCGGCCTGGGTGATGCGGCGCCCGATGGGCGCGCGTAGGACGGCGAAAAGGCCGCCGGCCACGCCTACGGCGTCGACAAATAATGCCGAGCGCGCCGCACGCTGCGTCCAAACGGCGATCAGAAACGCAAGCGCCGCGGCACTCATGGTCGCGTACCGGCGACCGCGAGAGCGAGCGGCGATGAGTAGCGCGGCAGGCAGCGCGAAAAGCATTTGAATGTCGTGAACGTAGATGCCTCCGAATAAGACCGCCGCGGCCGGAAGAAGAGGTAGGAATTCGCGCGCATTCCGGCGCCCCGCGATGATTCCGGCAAGCGTGATACCGAACGCCGTCATGAGCGCGAACGAAAGTTTCGCGAGGAACAAGCTGTTAGCTGCTGATAAACCGGCCGCGTAGAGCGCGTGTCCCAGGCTGTATTGGTCCGATGCCGCGAGCTCCGAACCGGCTTGCAGCGGAAGCACGGCGGTGAAGTACTCGACGTTGTGTGCAAAACCCGTCGTTAGGATACTGATCGCGGCAAGAGCAAGCATCGATGCGGCAATCGACAAGCGTGAGCCCGGGACAAAAACGAGCACCGCGATTGCTGCCGGCACGCCGACGTTCGGCTGGAAGAGTGCAAGTGAAACCAAAACGCCTGCGGCGGTCCAGCGCTCTCGCACTAAAAAATATGCGGCGGCGCAAAGAGCAAGCACGGCGATCGGAGGTATTTCACCGTACGCGATGTTGAGCAGCGATAGCGGCACGAACGCAAAAAGTACCGCGGCGGGCGGGGCCCGGATGATCCGTGCCATCAAATCTGCGCTCAGTATAGTGGCGAAGGCCAGCGCAAGCGCGAAGAGTATCGCGGCGAATCGCGGGGGCAGCACGGCGAGCAACGCGAACGGCGCGAGCGCGTATCCGGGCAGCGGCGCGGGTTCTACCTCGCCGTGCGTCATCGTCCCACCCGCGACGCTTTGTTCGCATGACCGCAGCGGTTCGACGAGATATGGGTCGCGTCGCTCGATAACGGCGCGGCCCGCGCAGTAAAACGCCTTGAAGCTTTGTCGCCCGAGTTCGCCGCGATCCGCCAAAGCAAAGGCGGCCGCCACGAGCACGAGCGATATTGCCGCATAGAGAGCTGTGGAAACACTCCTCGCCATGCGCTAGAGTGTAGCGGATGAGTCCGCATTGCCGCGAGGGGCTTGAGTCGTGCCCGGCTATCGAAGGGCTCATCTTTCCCGTAGGGACTTTTAGGTCAGGACGTGATGCTTCCGCCCGGTGCGTCACCCCGACCGGGATGCAGTACAATACGGACAATGGCGGCGGAAAAGCAGCTTCTGTTTGCGAATGCGCGTCGTCCGTTTCCGGCGCTCGCAGCGATAGGAGTCGTCCTCGCGGTAACCATTCCGTTAGCCTACGTCCTCAATATTTGGCAAGACGAAGCTTTCACGCTGCAAACGACGAGCCGCGGGCTGTCCTATGCGTTTGCGCAAAGCGTCCGGTTCGAGCAGAACGCGCCGCTCTATTTCCTGCTGCTCACTTTGTGGCGCCACCTGAACGATAGCGTCTTCTTTTTACGAGTGTTCTCAATACTTTGCGCGGCCCTCACCGTGTGGCTCGTGCCGGGAATCTCGCGGCGGTACGTGCCGCGCGCCGACCCCGTACTATCTACCTTTGCCGTTGCGTGGAACCCGTTTTTAATTTGGGCCGCACTCGAGATGCGCGCCTACGCGCTGATCGTCGTGATGTCGGCGCTTTTGCTGCTGACGTTTTTCGATGGGTTTCTTACCCCGCGTACGCGCCCCGTAAAAACAGCCTTGTACTTTGTCTGTGCGATCGCGTGTCTCTACACCCAGTACTATTTTGCTTTTCTGATCGCCGCTCAAGCCGTCGCCGTCGCGCTCTACCGGCCTCGGGCATTTATGCGCTTTGCAGTCGTTGCGGCGGTTACGGTACTCGCGTTTGCACCGATGATTGCGATCGTCCCGGGTCAGGTAGCGAACTTCCGAGGTGCGTTCACTCCGCCGCACTCGGTGTTTGTCTCGGCGGCCGTCCTGGCCGGCATCTTGTTGCGTTACGTTCTCGCTCTCATGGTGCCGCACGCGACGGCGTTGTACGCCGCACTCATCGCCGGTGTCGTCGCTGCGTGCATCATCGCGCGCCGCGCATTTTCGGCAAACGGCGATAGCGTTCTTCTCGTCATTACCGCAAGCGCCGCCGCATTTTTTGCCGCCGGTGTGTACGTTGCGGGGGTGCACGTGCTCAACCGTCATGCGGCGTCGCTGTACGTACCTGCCGTGCTCGGTATATTTGCCGGGTTGACGTTTTTACGGCCGCGGTTCCGGGCCGCGGCAGCGATTGCATGGTTCGCTCTCGC
The DNA here is from genome assembly GCA_039937995.1 of Vulcanimicrobiaceae bacterium. Taxonomy (GTDB): domain Bacteria; phylum Vulcanimicrobiota; class Vulcanimicrobiia; order Vulcanimicrobiales; family Vulcanimicrobiaceae; genus JALYTY01. The sequence goes on from JBDTFK010000165.1 coordinate 3,472, forward strand.
CATGTCGGCTTCTTCGATCGCTCTCGTCCAAACGTACGCGGCTCTTGCGAAGCCGGGGGATTGGATTCGCGCGACCGCCTATTTGCGCGCGCACGAGCGAGCCGGCGAGCCTGTCGTGGTTTTCGAGGCAGAGAATGCGCTGCCGTTTGCCTACTACTACCGCGGTCCAAACCGGATCGTCGCAATCCCGCACGGCGTTGACTTTCGCCGATACGATGTAACGCGATTCGTCATACATGGCGAGAGCGAATTGCGCGGTTCGATGCCGCGCGCCGACCATCTGTGGCTCGTTACGGCCGGAGAGTGCACCGCGGCGAATATTTCGTTTGGTTGCGACGCGCTCGAGCGCTTCGTTGCTCGGCGCTACTGCGTGGCATCCGATGCAAAATTTTACCTTTCGCGCCTCAGATTACTCAAGCGAGCGCCTTGTTGAGCCGAAAGAACTAAGATTTGGGACCTTTGGACCGAAAATACGGAGTAGGATGCCGGCATTTTCGATCGCTCGAGTAAGCAACCGCGGATTCCGGTAGGCCAAAAGTACTATGTGTTTTACAAGAAGTCGCTGAGAATGGCTTGGGGCCCCGGCCCGTCGGAACTGCATTCACGGCTTGCTTTCGGACACGCAGATTAGCACGGACGCTTAAGCGCTACGCACTGCCCGACCATCATTTTTAAAGCCTCTCACGCGGCGGGTTTGCATTCCATAATCATAAAGAGGTCTACATGCGGAGACGCATACAGAATTTATTTCCTATTGCCCTTTGCTGCCTTTTGGCGGCCTGCGGGGGTGCCGCAGGCACCGGCGGCTCGGCACCATCCCTACCGGATACCCAAGCCGCGAATCTCAACGTAGCGCCGCTGCCGGCAAGCACGGATACCAAAGGCGGCAACGTTGCCACGTACCTCGGTTGCCCGGTTTTCACGGCGGGTGACTACTACAATAAGGCCGTCACTGCCGCCGCGATCGATCCCAGCAGCGCTGCCTATATCGCCTCGGTTAAAGCTGCGGGAGATACGGCGAGTTTTTATGCATCGACGGGCGTCGAACGCGTGAACGATGCGAACAATGCAACCCCGATGCTCACCGTGCATCCGCAGGTCAGCTACCATCAGTTCCCGCTCCCGTATCCGTGGGCATCAAATTTCTACATCGAACCGCTTAGCGACAAACACGCGATGATCGTGAAAACGCAAAGCTGCCATCTTTATGAGTCGTACGGAACGGGGTATTCCGGCGGCATTCTTAGCGCGTACAGCGGCGCGAATTGGGATCTAACGAAGCCGTTCGTTCCGATGCCGCCCGGTAGCCCCTCCTCGATGGCCTCGGGCCTGTCGCTCTTTGCCGGCATGGTGAAATGGGAAGACTTCCAATCCGGTTCCATCAAACATGCGTTGAACTGGGCCGGCATCGCACATTCCGTCGCCCAATACAAGTTCGTGGTGCCCGCGAGCGATACGGATTGGCTGACGTTTAACGGCGGCAACTCACCTCAACTGCCTTACGGCGCGCATCTGCGACTGAAGGCATCGTTCAACACAAGCGGCTGGGGCCCACAGTCGAAAATGGTTGCCAAAGCGATGCAAACCTACGGCGTCTATCTCTCCGACACCGGCTCCAGCGGCAACGCACTCTATTTTGCAAACGCTGCCGACGGAAGCATGCCGTGGAGTTCGAGCGATCTCTCGGCACTCTCAAAACTCCACATCACGGACTTTGACGTGCTCAAGCTTCCCCCGGTTCAAACCGTCCCGGGTCACTAAAAGCATCCTTGCGACGCAACGCAGAAGTCTCGGGCCATGTTGCCCGGGACTTCTGTGTTATTGGCCGCAGCGTTGTTCGCTTGCCCGTTCTTTGCAAAAGATGACTACTACACGCGTCCCGTAACGCGATCGGCGGTGGACGCTCGAAGCCCCCAGTACGTCCAGTCGATGATCGATGCCGGAAATACCGGCGGATTTTGGATCGCCGCCGTACCCGTCGAATTCGTGAACGTCGCGGGTCCACGCACGCCCAAGCGTTTTGTGCGGCCAAAGGTCACGTATCATCACTTCGATGTCGCGTACCCATGGGACCCCGGCTTCAAGATCGAACCGCTCTCGGATGCACACGCGATCGTCGTAGAGTCGCGTACGTGCGATCTCTATGAAACCTATGAGACGACGTACGAAAACGGCGTGCTCTCGGCGTACAGCGGATGGCATTGGAGTTTGCGCCGGCCGTTTTCACCCCTTCCCGCCGGTACGCCCTCGGCGATGGCATCGGGCCTTTCACTCTACGCGGGAATGGTACGCTTCGAAGAAGTCGCAAGCGGCTCGATCGATCACGCGTTAAATTGGGGCGCACCCGCCGGAACGGCGGCAACGCGGAACTTCGTTCGCCCCGCGAGCGACACCGACGGACTGGCGTTTAAGGGATTGAGCCGCTATGCGCTTCCGTACGGCGCGCATCTGCGCTTACGCGCGTCGTTCGACACTTCACGGTTCGGTCCGCAAAGCAAGATCATCGCGCAAGCGATGAAAACGTACGGCATCTATTTGGCGGATACCGGAGGCCGCGGAAACGCGCTCTACAATGCTGCGGCCCTCGACGGCTCGAACCATTGGAACGCGTCGGATCTGGCAGCGCTCGACGCGATTCATATTTCGGATTTTGAGGTATTGACGCTCGGCCCGGTAGGGAGCGTGCGTTAAGATTCTGCGCCGGTGCTACGACGGGTTTATCGTGATTGTCATCGAGGTAATGCCGTTACTCGTCGTGTCGGTAGACGTTCCGCAGAGGTCGTCGTACGGATATCCGTACGCGGCACCCGCGACGTACGCGTAGGTATTTGCGATCCCATGCAAGGTGGCGGCGTACTGATTCTGGTAGGCGCTTCCGCCTGAAGCAAAACGGCCGGTACAGATCGGTTGAGTCGAAACGGGTTGCGTCGGCGGGAGCGGACTCGGAACGAACACTCCGCTGTTGAGCGCGCCGCTTACGCGATTTCCAATGGCCGGGCCAAGTGTGGGATAAACGGCAGAAGGAGTGGTGAAATTGTTAAAGGCGCCGTTTTGCGCGAGCGTCTGGCTCGTCACCGTCTCCGCGTGTGCAGCAGCATACGCCGACGGGTTCTGGAGCGTCCCCACGAGGGTGCCGGCGGTGCTCTGCGCGGCGTAAAAATTCAAGTTCCCGCTTCCATCGACGGTGCCGTACAACGGGCCCGAATACCCCGTTGCAGATAGGCTTGCCGGGGTTATCTCCATCCAGTTGCCACCGCGATACGCATTCCATGCCGTCGCGATCGCGCTATCGAGAGAGGTCGCGTTCGGAAAGAAATTCGGGGACCCGTGCTGCGGATTGATAATATGGTACGGCATCTCGTTCGCAAGCGCGCTCCAAGGCGCGCCCGCGCCATTCTTCAGAGCCGCGGCGAACGCGGTGATGGCCCCGCTTTTTAGTCCGATCGTTTGCGTGCCCTGCGAACCGGTTGCGGCAACTTGCAGATCCAAGCCGATTGCGTCGGTTTGGCTGAGATCGAAATTCACGTTCGATGCGCTGGTTTCCGCGTATTCGATGTCATCGAAGTACACGCTCTGCGAGCCGTCCATGTTCCACGGAGCGGGAGCCGCCGGACCGGTTCCGGTCGCGCCGGAAACCATAAAAATCGAGCTGAGCGACGATCCGCCGACGATGTAAACGCGGCCTCCGATGAGCGGAGGAAGGAAGACCGTGTTCGTTTTGCCGGTTCCGGACCACGGAATTGCCGCAACGGTGGAGCCGTGCGCCAGTGCGTAGATGGAGCCGTTCGCGTTCACGCCCACAAAGGCCGACGTCGTGGGGTTTTCCCCGTAAATATACAGATGTATGCCGCTCGGCGGAATGCTCGGATCGTTGTCGACGATCGTCGCGGGGAACGTTCCGGCTACGCCCGTGGGCGTCGGAACCGGCGCCGCAGACGGGCTACTCGAGGGCGGCGTGGACGGCTTGCCGGTTGACGGCGTTAT
>JBDTFK010000166.1:0-6925 GCA_039937995.1 Vulcanimicrobiaceae bacterium
GGGCACGCTTTCGCGCAGGCGGGAACGAACCCCAGATTTTGCCGGTCGTAACAGAGCGTGCATTTTCCCGCAACGCCGCCGTTGCCTTGCAGCGCCGTTTCGTTGTCCTCGCGCCGCCCTTCGACGAGCGACGCAAGGTTGTAACGCGAACCATCCGGATCAAATTTCTCGATCATGTCGACAACGCCGAACGGGCACGAGACGACGCAGTACCCGCAGCCGTTGCAGATGTCCGGCTGAATAAAGACCGAATCGAACTCGTTCCGGATGATCGCCCCGGTCGGGCAAGCTTCGAGGCATCCCGCGTTTTCGCAGTGCTTGCATACGTCGCTCATCATCAACCAGTGGTCGTCCACCCCGCTTTCGTCCACGCTCATCTGTTCGACGAAGGCAACGTGGCGCCACGTCGTGCCCGAGAGTTCCGAGGTATTATCGTACGAATTTCCGGTAAAGGTAAAACCGTCGGAGGGCAACTCGTTCCATTGCTTGCACGCAACTTCGCACGCTTTGCATCCGATGCAAAGGGTCGTATCGGTAAAAAATCCGGTTGCCATGACTATGGTGACGCTCCTGCAGCGTCGCCCTGCATGTGTTGGAGACCGCGCCCTTGGCCCGCTTGCGCTCCGGCGTTATCCGGCTGTCCCTCGGGGCGGCGCTCCGAGGGGGAAACGTCGCGGTCGATCGCGTTCGGGCGAAACGCGCCGCGCCGGCCCGCGCGGATGTTGCACGTTAAAGATTTCGACTCGTGAATCGAAACGTTCGGGTCGATCGCGATCGGAATGAGACCACCGACCGAGTCGCCGCGCGCGAGCGCGACCATGCTTCCGTAGTTGTACGGAACTCCGATTTGATGCACGCGTTTGCGCGCACCTTTCGATCCGATGCGAAGCGGGCGCAGCCGCCCGCTCACGAGCGCGCGAGCTTCCATCTCGCCAAGGGCCGTCGAGACGGTCACCCAATCACCGTTCGCGATGCCCTTTTCCACCGCGAGTTCCGGATTGAGTTCGCAAAACGCCGCCGGTTGCAATTCGGCTAGCCACGGCACATAGCGGGTCATAATACCGGACATCTCGGTGATGCGATAGGTCGTGAGGACGTATGGGTATGCGTCGTCGACCGGTTTGTTGTACGCGTTATCGGTGCGAGTCCACGTGCGCATAGCCGGGTTACTTTGCTGGGCGTACAGTTCGTTTTGCACGACGGACTGCTGCGGTTCGTAGTGCGCGGGAATCGGCGCATCCGTGAGACCGCTTGCTGCGAAGATTTGCCCTTTGCCGTCGTCCATCATGATGAACGGATCGGAACCCGAATGGAAATCCAGACCGCTCCCTGCGGGGTTTGCCGGCGTGTTGGGCGCTTTGGTTTTCGGGAAGTCAGGCACGTCGTATCCCGTCCACTCGCCTTTGATTTCGTCCCACCACACGTATTTCTTGCGCTCGCTCCACGGGTTTCCATCGGGGTCCGCCGACGCGCGATTGTAGAGCGTTCGACGGTTTGCCGGCCACGAGTAACCCCAATTCAGCGCGGTGTAGTCACCCGACGCGTCGCGATTGCGTGCGCGATTCGTATTCTTATCAGGACACACGCCGGAATAGATCCATCCGCCGCACGCGGTCGACCCGTCGTCTTTGAGATCGGTGAACGACGAGACTTGCTCGCCCGTCGCGGTGAGGTAGCCGTTGATCTCCTGCAGCACCTTCACCGACGATGGTTCGCCCTTGGCGCGTTCGCGCGGATCGTCGTGCTCGTACTCCCATGTCGTGTCGAAAATGGGACGGTCCTTCGGATCGGTGGAACCCGCATAGAGTTGTTTCATGCGTTTCATGAACCACGTGAAGTACCACGCATCGGTTTGGGAATCGCCGGCGGGCTCGACCGCCTTGTCGTGCCACTGCAGCAGGCGGCTCGTTTGCACCATCGTGCCGTCTTTTTCTAAAATCGTTGCCGCGGGGAGAAAGAAGACTTCTGTCGCGATGGTGGCGGGATCGGCGCCCTCGCGCCGCCAGAACGAGACCGTTTCGTTGTCGTAGCTGTCGATGTTGACCACCCACTCGCAGCGCTCCATCGCGGCTTTCACGAGTTCCGCATTTTGGCCCGATGCGCCCGGGTTTTGTCCGACCACGACGTAGCCCTTGACCGTGCCGTCTTTCATCGCAAACGTCGTCGGCAGCATCGAATGATCGCCCGTCAATTGCGGCAGGTGCGCGAAGCAATAGTCGTTCTCTTTGGTGGCGGCCGCGCCGTAGAGCGCTTTGAGGAGTGAAATCATGTATTTCGGCGTGTTCGCCCACCACCCGGTTTTACGGGTATTGCGTTTAAGGTATGCATCAAGCGTCTGCTCGTCGCGAAGCGCCGAAGGCATCGGTAAATAGCCGGGCAAGAGATCGTAGAGCGTCGGAATGTCGGTCGCGCCTTGAATATTCGCGTGTCCGCGCAGTGCCATGATACCGCCGCCGGGACGGCCGATATTCCCAAGGAGCAACTGCAGGATCGCGGCCGTGCGAATGAATTGCACGCCCGCGGTATGCTGCGTCCAGCCCACCGCATAAGCAAACGCCGTCGTGCGTTCGCGGCCGCTATTGCGCGCGAGCGTCTCGGCAATTTTTTGAAACACGGATTGCGGCGTGCCGCAAACGCGCTCGACCATCTCGGGCGTGTAACGCGCGTAGTGGCGCTTGAGAATGTTGTACACGCAGCGAGGGTGCTCGAGCGTCGGATCGTTTGCAATCATGCCGCGTTCGTCCCGTTCAAAGGCCCACGTAGTTGTGTCGTACACGCCCGTTTCCCGGTCGAGTCCGGAAAAAATGCCGTCGAGATCTTCCGTGTCCTCGAACCGCTCGCCGACGATGTGCCCGGCGTTCGTGTAGGCGACGACGTACTCTTTAAACGTCTTGTCCCGGCTAAGGATGTAGTTGATGATGCCGCCTAAAAACGCGATGTCGGTGCCGCTGCGAATCGGCGCGTAAATGTCCGCGACCGCCGACGTACGCGTGAAACGGGGATCGACGTGAATGATCGTCGCGCCGCGATCTTTGGCTTGCATAACGAAACGAAACGCGACCGGGTGTGCCTCTGCAAAGTTGGAACCCTCGATGAGGATACAATCGGCGTTGACGAGATCGGGGACCCAAACCGTTGCGCCGCCACGACCGAACGAGGTGCCGAGACCCGGCACCGTCGAGGAGTGTCATATTCGGGCCTGATTTTCGATGGAAACAACGCCGAGCGCGTGCATGAACTTGCTCAGCAGGTAGTTCTCTTCCGCGCTAAACGTCGCGCCTCCGAGCGATGCGATGCCAAGCGTATGATTGACGCGACGGCCGTCCTTTTCTTTGACGAACGTTTTTTCGCGCGTGTCCTGCATCAGATGCGCGATACGCTCGAGTGCCCACGCGAGCGGTCGCTCCTCGTAACGTTCGGAGTACGGCGCGCGGTACTTCACGGTTGTCCAGCGCATCTGGTTAACCGTCAGCCCGAAGAGCGCCGCACCTTTCGGACACAGGTGCCCCGCGTTGATCGGGCTATCGGGATTGCCTTCAACTTCGAGCAGCTTTCCATCGTCGCTTACGTAGGCAAGCGTGCTACAGCCAACGGCGCAATAGCTACACACGCTCGTAACCGCCTTTGCGCCGGCAATGCGTCCCTTTAAGGTTTTGGTTCGCTCTGAGGAGATGTTGGGCAACATCCCGATGCGCTCGCGCAGACCGGTTCGCCCCGGCGGAATGATGCGCGTCAAATCGATCGTTGTTTTCATGCGTGCTCTCCTCAAAAGGCGAACGCAAAAGAAGCGAGTCGTGTCTTTCTTCTCTCCCCGATTAAGACCGCTTATAAAGGCGCCCGGATATGGTTGGCTCGCCAAGCGTTAGTTCGGCTTTTCCAGGGTGCTCGCGATGAACGTCAGGACGACGATGGCGCTGAAGACTTCGGCGCGCCAGGCATGCAGGGCGACGGCGGCGATGACGGCGCATGCTAGGCCGACCGGCGCCGCGATGGATCCGCCGGTGATAAAGTCGTAGATTTCACGCAGGACGCGCACGTTTGCTCACCGTGATAAGCGCTGCCGAGATCGCGATGTAACATGCGATTAGGGCAAATAGCGTTGAGTCTCCAAGCCACCACGTGATGCCGAGACCCTCGCCCGTCCAGTACGTGCCGAGTGAGAGAAGCATCAATCCGACGATCGCTTTGATGAGGTTTTCAGGAACGCGCGCAAACGGCGCGCGTAGCGCAAACGCTGCGACCGCGACGACGGCAAGCGCAACGATTGCGCCCCCCGCCGACCAGGCGATCAGTGCGGGTGTTGAGGCGGCGAACGTCACGACGATGACCGCGACTTCAAGGCCCTCGACAAACACCCCCTGGAATGCGACGGCAAAACCGCGGTGGGCTTCCCGATTGCTCGAGAGCTCTGCGATTTGACGTTCGTAAAGGGCGGCTTCGTCGCGCAGAGCTTTGCGGCCCGAAAAACGCCAAACGGCTTTGCGCAACCACGCGATGCCGAAGAGGACGAGAAACGGCCCGACGACGATTTCGATTCGCTCGACGGTGGCGGCACGCGAAAGCAACGGGCCGAGGGCTGCGATAAGCACGATCAGCGCGGCGGTTGCGACGATCGCACCGCCCGTTGCGGCGCGCCATCCTTGCGTTACGCCGACGGCGAGCACGATCGTGGCGGCTTCGACGAACTCGACGATCGAAGCAAGAAACGTCGTTCCGGCGAGAATCCAGGGCGTCACCGTTGTATCCCCTTGTGCGCGGCGTGTTCGAGGATGTCGTTGAGTACGGCCGGATCGGCCGCATCGGCGTTCGTGAAATCGAGGCGGGCGCTCGCGGCTGCGCCGTACGCCGTTCGAAGGTTCTTTGCATTCACATCTATTTGCGGCGGTAGAACCGTATACGGCGTCGCCTCGGGCACGGTGCCGAAAGCATCGTACAGGGGCGGCGCGACCGCATCGTAGATGCTCATGGGCGGAAGACCCAAAAAGAGTTCGATCGTTCGCACCACGCCGGAGGTCGAATAGTGCGCGCGGTGGACGCCGGGCGCGGCATAGGGAGACGCAATATAAAGCGTCGTGCGTTGATTGTCGACGTGGTCGGGACCATTTTGTGCGTCGTCCTCGATTGCGATGACGACGCTACTCGACCAGTACGGCGAATGTGAGATGCGATCGACGATGCGGCCGAACGCGTGGTCGTTCTGCGCCACATAGGCCTGCGGGGTCAGCGAGCCCGCGCGCGTTCCGTAGGTATGATCGTTGGGTAAGCGGATGATTTCAAATGCCGGGACGTTTCTCTGTGCGGCGAATGCGTCGAATTCGCGCTGCCATTCATCGACGCGCGTTTCGTCGCTGATGTCTAAGTTAAATCCCGGGTAGCGCGGATCGATCCGGTCCTTCAAGCCCTCCATGTGCGTCGAATACGTTCCCAAAAGTGCAGGGCTGACGAATTCGCCGTAGTCGCGCATCGATATCCCGGCTTTGCGCGCTTCGTCCCAGATATAGCCGTTCGCCGGCGTGCTCGCAACCGCGCCGTCTTCAAAATCGTACAGGTCCCGCCGCCCGCCGTAATTCACGGGCCAAAAGCGCTCGAGGTAGTCGTTTGCAAACGCCGCCGTGGACCAGTTATGTCCTCCCGCGCTCACCTGCGCGTCGGCGTCGGTATCGTCGAAAATACCGAAACGCCGGGCGAGAGCGTGTTCGTTCGGCGTCACCCTCTCGCCGAACCAAGCCAATTTCGGATCGCCGTTTCCTTCGAGCAAATCGCCTAAAACCTGATCGTACGTCCGGTTTTCTTTGATGATATAAAACACGTGCTCGATCGGGCCGTGAGAACGTACGATCGTTTGGGCGGGCGTAGGACCGGGCGACGGGACGTCGGCGATTACCATTTGCGTGCTTTCGGCGCCGATCGAACGCGCGTCGATCTTGCGCACCGAACCGGTCAGCGTTGCGGCGATATAGCCGGCCCGCTTTGCCGCGCCCGGATCGAACTCCGGATTCGCGCGCGATCCTTCGCCTTTGCCGTCGACAACGTACACGGCCCCGTTGCGGGCTGCAATTCCGCTCGGATACCATCCTACCGGCGCGCGCGCGACAACGCGACGATCGCGAATCAGTGCAATCGCATTTTCCGCGCCGAGCGAAACGTAGAGCGCATCGCCGTCGAGCGCGAGTGAGTTCGGCGATGCACCCGGACCCTGCGGCAACCCCACGGCGATGCGCGCGACCACCGCGTTCTTTCGCGTATCGATCTCGTCGACGGCGTCGGCATCGGCGCACGCGACGTAGAGCGTTGCTCCGGAAGCGGAGAGTACGAGGGCGGAGGGATGGAGGTCGGTTGCGATCGTTTGCGTGCGATGCGAAGCCGCATCGAGCGCGGTAACGGTCGCTTCGCCTCCGTTGCTGACATAAATGGTTCTGCCGTCGGGAGAAAACGCCACGCCGTTTGGATGCGAACCGGCCGCGATTTGCGCGGGCTCTTTTCCAATGCCTTCGCGAACGAGCGATATGGCGCTCGTATCGTCGTCGGCAGTCGCAATCGTATCGCCGTGGGCGGCTAGCGCGGCAGGCCAGCCCGGCACCGGAGTACGCGTAATCGACCCGGTTTCAATGTCGATGCGCAAGACCGCATTCGCGTTCGCGCCCGCGACAAGCACGGTGCGTTCGTCTTGCCACGCGGGGCTGCCGAAGGCGCCCGGTAGGGAGATCTCATCGATCGTATGCAGATCGCTTGCAGACACGATCCGTAGCGCCGGCGGGTTGAATCCACTCTCCACGATTGCGATTTTGCTACCACTGGGCGAAAGCGAAATGCCTTGAGGCATCGTTCCCGTTTCGGTCATCGCACCGCTCGGAGGCGAAACGCGCCAGCCCGACGGAAGGTCCGCGGTTGCGACCGCGCCGGCCGCCGCCAGAATCGCTATCGA
>JBDTFK010000167.1:0-5933 GCA_039937995.1 Vulcanimicrobiaceae bacterium
GAACATTTGCTTGCCGCGCTTTTGGAACAGGAGCGCGGAATCGCTCCCGATATTTTGCAAAAAGCCGGCGTCGACCCGGCTGCCTTCGCGCGAAAGACCGACGAGGCGATCGCGCGCCTTCCGCGACTTTCCGGAGCTAATGCGGACTCCGCCCAAGTAACGGTTTCGCCGGAGCTTTCGCGCATTATGGCGAGTGCGGAAAACGAGTCGAAGGCGTTATCGGACGACTATCTTTCGGTCGAGCATGTCCTGCTCGCGATGGTTCAGGCGAGCGGCTCAATCGGAGCCTTGTTTCGCGACGCCGGCCTCACCAAAGACAAGCTGCTCGGCGCGCTCCGCGACGTTCGCGGCAACCAGCGCGTGACGAGCAAGGATCCGGAAGGTACGTATAAGTCGCTCGAGCGGTACGGGCGCGATCTCACGCTCGAAGCGGAGCGCGGCAAACTCGATCCGGTAATCGGGCGCGACGATGAAATCCGGCGGATCGTGCAAGTGCTCTCGCGCCGCACCAAAAATAATCCCGTGCTCATCGGCGATCCGGGCGTTGGAAAGACCGCAATCGTCGAAGGTTTGGCGCAGCGAATCGTGCGTGGGGACGTTCCCGAAGGCCTCAAGAACAAACGCATCGTTTCTCTCGACATGGGCGCCCTTATCGCGGGCGCAAAATATCGCGGCGAATTTGAGGAGCGCCTGAAAGCCGTTCTCAAAGACGTCTCCAACTCGGAGGGGCAAATCGTGCTCTTCGTCGACGAGTTGCATACGGTCGTGGGCGCGGGGAAAACCGAAGGCTCGATGGATGCCGGTAACCTCCTCAAGCCTATGCTCGCGCGTGGCGAACTGCACATGATCGGCGCGACGACGCTCGATGAGTATCGCAAGTACATCGAAAAGGACGCGGCCCTCGAACGACGCTTTCAGCCGGTGGTTGTCGATCAACCGACGGTCGAAGACACGATTTCGATTTTGCGCGGGTTGCGCGAGAAGTACGAGACGCACCACGGCGTGAGGATTAAAGACAGCGCGCTTGTCGCGGCTGCAACGATGAGCAACCGTTACATCGCGGATCGTTTTCTCCCCGACAAGGCGATCGATCTCGTGGACGAGTCGGCCGCAAAGCTGCGTACGGAAATCGACTCCATGCCGCAGGAGCTCGATGAGGTATCTCGCCGGGTCATGCAACTCGAAATCGAGCGCGAAGCGCTGCGGAAAGAAGACGATCGCCCAAGCCGCGCGCGGCTCGAAGCGTTGGAAGCCGAACTCGCCGAACTCCACGCGCAACAAGCGCAATTGCGTTCGCAGTGGCAGTCGGAAAAGGACGCAGCCATCAAGCTTCGCGACATTCGCGAGCAGATCACCGATACGAAAGTGCAGATCGAGCAGGCCGAGCGCCAGTACGATCTCAATCGCGCGGCGGAATTGCGCTACGGCCGGCTGGCGCAACTTGAGAAGCAACTCGCAGCCGAGGAAAGCCGCCTCCAGAGCGGCGCCGGCGGCCGCCTTTCGAAAGAAGAGGTGGACGAAGAAGACATCGCCGAGGTTATTGCGCGCTGGACCGGCATCCCGCTGAGCAAATTGCTCGAGGGTGAAAAACACAAACTCCTCCACCTCGACGTGGCGCTCCACGAGCGCGTCATCGGTCAAGATGAGGCTGTCGATGCGGTTGCCGAGGCGGTGATTCGCTCGCGCTCCGGTCTTTCGGATCCGAGCCGGCCGATCGGATCGTTCATTTTCCTCGGCCCGACGGGCGTCGGGAAAACCGAACTTGCGCGAGCGCTCGCGGAATATCTTTTCGATGACGAACGTGCGTTGATCCGGATCGACATGTCGGAATACCAAGAGAAACACACGGTTGCGCGCCTGCTTGGAGCGCCGCCGGGATACGTAGGTTACGACGAAGGCGGACAATTAACCGAAGCGGTGCGTCGACACCCGTATTCGGTAATTCTCTTCGATGAGATTGAAAAGGCGCATCCGGACGTATTCAACGTGTTTCTACAGATACTCGACGACGGGCGCCTGACCGACGGCCAAGGCCATACCGTAGATTTTCGCAACACGATCGTCATCATGACCTCGAACATCGGAAGTCATCGTATCCTCGGGTACAAAGGCCAGTTCGGAAGCGCGGAAGAGGCGATCATGCGCGCGACGGTGATGGAGGAGCTGCGAGCGCACTTCCGTCCGGAATTCCTCAATCGCGTCGATGAAACGATTGTCTTCCACGCGCTTGACGAAGAGCAGCTCATGGCAATAGTCAATATCCAGTTATCGCGCTTGCGCGAACGCTTGGCGGAGCGGCGTATTACCCTCGTGCTCGACGACGCGGCGAAGCGTCATCTGGTGAAGGCGGGATACGACTCGAATTACGGCGCGCGCCCATTGAAGCGGACGATCCAAAAGGAATTGGAGACGCCGCTTGGGCGAAAAATTCTCGCGGGAGATATTGTGGACGGCGAAACGGTAAACGTTGGATTTAACGACGGCCCGGGTGAGTTGACGTTCGAGCGGGTCGGGTAAAACTCCGGCTCCCGATTTACGCCGGAGATTTTTCGCGGCGGCGTTGTTTGAGGCGTTCGCCTTCGTCGAGGGCGCGCTTGCGCAAACGGATCGTTTGCGGCGTTACTTCCACTAGCTCGTCGTCTTCGATGAACTCGATCGCTCGCTCGAGCGACATCTCTTCGGGCGGTGCGATGCGCACGCTGTCGTCCGAGCCCGACGCGCGCATGTTGGTGAGTTTCTTTGCGCGCACGACGTTGATTGCGATATCTTTATCGTCGTTTGCGCGGCCGACGATCATGCCTTCGTATGCGTCGGTGCCCGGGCCGACGAAAAACCGTCCGCGCTGTTCCAATCCTTGAAGGGCGTACGCCGTGATCGCGCCGGTGTCGCTTGCGACGAGTGCGCCGACGTTGCGTCCGGGGAGTTCGCCCGACCATTCCTGATGGTCGTAGTACGTGTGCGACATGACGGCCGTTCCACGGGTTAGCGTGAGGAGTTCTCCGCGCAAGCCGAAGATCGCGCGCGTCGGCATGGTGTACTCGAGGCGTCGCGAGTCCCCGACGTTGATCATGTTCGACATGATGGCTTTGCGCTTCCCGAGCGACTAGATAACGGCTCCGGCGTAGTCTTCCTGGACGTCGACCACGACGTACTCAACCGGTTCCCATTTCTTGCCGTCGCGTTCGATGACGATGACTTGCGGTTTGGAAACGGCGAGCTCGTAGCCTTCGCGGCGCATCGTTTCAATTAAGATCGAGAGATGCAGTTCGCCGCGTCCGCGCACTTCAAACGTATCGGCGGACTCGGTGTCGGCTACGCGCAACGCGACGTTCGATTCGAGCTCGCGCATCAAGCGGTCGCGAATTTGGCGCGAGGTGAGATACTTTCCCTCCTTCCCGGCAAACGGCGAATTGTTGACGGAGAACGACATGGATACCGTCGGCTCGTCAACCGCGACGGCGTGAATTCCTTCGGGGGCGTTCGCGTCGGCAAGCGTATCGCCGATGTTCAAATCCTCTATGCCGCTAACGCAGACGATGTCGCCGGCGTCCGCTTCGTCGACTTCAACGCGTTCGAGACCCTGGAACGTCAGCAGCTTTGTAAGGCGCAAGCCGAGCTCGACGGTTCCGTCGCGCGAGACTTTTGCAATCGGCGCGTTGAGGCGCGACTCGCCGCGAAAAACGCGGCCGATGCCGATGCGGCCGACGTATTTATTATGATCGATCGCCGAGATCAAGAGCTGAAACGGCCCTTCTTCGGCGGGTGCCTCGGGGACGTGCTTCGCGATCGAATCGAAAAGTGGCTCGAGGTCTTCGCTCGTGTCCTCGAGCGTGCGCTTCGCAATGCCCGCTCTTCCGTTGGTGAAGATGACCGGGAAATCGGCTTGCTCGTCGTTTGCGCCGAGTTCGATGAAGAGGTCGAAGACCTCGTTCACGATTTCGGTTGGGCGTGCGTCTTTTCTGTCGATCTTATTGATTGCGACGAGCACTTTGAGATCGAGCTCGAGCGCTTTGCGCAACACGAAGCGCGTTTGCGGCATGACGCCCTCGGCGGCGTCGACGAGCAGAAGAACGCCTTGCACCATTTGCAACACCCGCTCGACCTCACCGCCGAAATCGGCGTGACCGGGCGTATCCACGATATTGAACTTAACGCTGCCGTGGCGGATCGCCGTATTTTTCGCAAGGATCGTGATGCCGCGCTCGCGTTCGAGCGGGTTGGAGTCCATGATGCGGGTATCCACATGCTGACCTTCGCGGAAAACGCCGCTCTGCTTGAGCATGGCGTCCACGAGCGTGGTTTTGCCGTGGTCTACGTGGGCGATAATGGCTACGTTGCGGATGTCGGGACGGGTCTTCACGAGGGCATTTCTACCATAGAAATGGTCCCGCGCGCTACCGCCCAGGCGGCTTTAGGACGCCTAAGCTCGAGGGAGACTGATCCAGAAGCGCGTTCTCTTCCCCGGTTCGCTCTCAAATCCGATAGAGCCGTTCATTTTCGTGATCAACTCCTTGCAAATGTAGAGCCCGAGACCCGTCGAGCCGTCGGCCGCCGAAAGGTGCCCGAAGCGCGTAAAAAGCTTCTCGCGGTCGGCTTCGGGGATTCCGGCTCCTTCGTTAATTACCGCGATTGAAACCCGGTCGTCGTACGGTTTAATTTCGATATTGACGCCGCTCTTGGGGAAGCTGTACTTTACGGCGTTCGAAAGCAGGTTTGTAAGGACTTGGACGGTCCGCCCTTCGTCGGCCAAAATGTCGGGCACCGGATCCAGATACGCGGCGTCGAGGGCTCGATCGGGATGCTCGCTACTGGTTCGCGCGATCGACTCCTCGATAATCGAAATGGGCGCGATTCGCTCGATGCGCAGTGAGAGATGGCCCGCGTCCATACGCGAGAGCAGCAAGAAATCTTCGAAAATCGAGGATAGGCGTCCCGTCGAGCTTGAGAGAACGCCGAGCAATTCTTGGCGCCGCTCCAAACCGAGCGTTTCGAAATGCGAGAGCAACAGCGCGGTTGCGCCGCGAATCGCGGCGAGCGGGGAACGAACTTCGTGCGAAACCATGCTGAAAAACTCGTTTTGCAACCGCGCGTTTTCTTCAAGGATTATACGTTGCTCGATTTCGGCTTGGTGTGCGCGCGAGTTCGAGAGCGCGAGGCCGACGAGATTGACGAAGAGTTGCATCCGTCGAAGCGTATCAATCGACGGCACCTTCCCATCGAGCGGTGCGTCCGCGGAAAGATATCCCAACATGTTGCCGTCGCGGTCGGGCAATACGAACGTTAACGTGTCGCGTTCGTGCCACGCGTCGGGCGCGCTGCGGGGTTCGTTAAGCGGACGGTAGCCGGTGTAGATGCTATGAGACCAAAAAATCTCGCGCTCAGCCGGGCTGTAAAAGCAATACGGAAGCACCTCGGAGCCTGCCGGCAAAATGCTCATTGCGGCTTGGCGCTCGATGTGTTCGCCAAGCCGGCTGGCGATGATGTCGTCGGGGAAGCCGAGCAGAACGCGACGGTAGAGTTCGCCTCCCGGCGCGTCGGCGGCGACGATCGTTACGTACTTGAACCCGAAGAGGTCCGTTACCGCGCGCGCGATTGATTCGAGCGCGGGAGAAATCTCCTGAGAATGAAGTATCTCGTAGGTTATGCCGAGCAGCCGCTGGAGCAGACCGCCGTCGCCCATGGGCTGCGTCTCGTAGAACATCATGTGGTTGACTTCAGCTTTGGTCAGCCGGGGATGCCTACCTGCGCCACGGGGTTTCGCTTAACCCATTATAAACATGTCGAGCGGGCTCCGGGCAGTCGGGCGCAGGTGGTTGGGCAAACGGCCCACGCGACGGCCTGACCTTGCCTGCTATACTCCGCAAATGCACCAGGAGATTGGCGGACTTTGGGTCGCTTTTGCCTGTGGGCCGCCACATCCGAAACGACCCAAA
>JBDTFK010000168.1:0-4792 GCA_039937995.1 Vulcanimicrobiaceae bacterium
GCCATGCCGAGTTCGTCGGCCCCGGGTTCGATCGACCCGCGCTCGCTCGCGCCGGATTGCGCCAAGTACGCTTCGAGCGCGCGGACCTCGCGGACGTGTAAGCCGACGGTTCCGGCATCGTCCTGGCCGAGCACGAGCCGGTCGATCGTTCGGTGCGAGAGAGCGTCGACGAGCAAATGATCCACCGCGTAGTTGCGCTCGCGCGCCTGCAAGTATGCATCGAGCGCAGGCTGCCCGATCTGCGCGGCGAGTTGCGCGGCGCGGGCGACTTCTTCTCCAACGGGCGGGTCGTGCAAATTTGCGTACTGCTGGAGGTACGTCCACGTAGGATATGCCGCAAAAAACGAAGCGGCGTCACCCGCTGCGGGAACGCCGGTCGGCGCGAGGCGCATGATCGTTCCGAACGTACCGATCCACGCTTGCGGCCGCGACGCGCGCAATCTTTGCAGTTCGCGCAGACGGAAATATGCGTCGGCAAAGGTCGTTCCCGGAACGCGCGATGCGACGAGGCCGCCATAGGCGAGCATATCGCTCGAAATCACGTACGCGCGCGCGTTCCGCGGAGCTCGAGAGTTAAGCCACGCGATAATGGCATCGGGTTCTCCGAAACGCAGATACGTTCCGAGCAGCGAAACCGGCGGCGCGACGACGGAACGCCCGGCGATCCGGCCGAGCAATAGCGGCAACTGCAACGTAACCGGACGATCGTCGAGTGGAATGAGAACAATCGGCCGCGTGGCGGCGTACGCCGGGACGCATAGCAGCATCCCAAAAACGAGAACCGGCACGAAAAAACGAGCAACGATCATTCGAGTGCGGAACGAAGGCGCCCGCGGCTGCGCTCAAGGCGGACGAGGGCGTCGGGCGCGGCGACGTTGTGCCTGGCCATCACGACGGCAACCTTCACGCTTCCGGACGCCGCCTGAAGTAACGCAATCGCTTCTTCTTCACGGCATCCTGCTAAGAGCGCAACGAGCCGGGTCGCGCGGCCTCGGAGTTTTTCGTTCGTCGCGACGACGTCGACCATCAGATTGTCGTACACGCGGCCGAGGCAGACCATCGCGGCGGTTGAAATTGTATTGAGCGCAATTTTTTGCGCGGTTCCGGCTTTCATGCGTGTGGAACCCGCAATAGGTTCGGCGCCGGTTCGCAGGACGATCGTCGCGTCGGTTGCCACAGCGAGAAGCGACGACTCGGTGTTGACCATGGCGATTGTATAAGCGCCGGCGGCGCGGGCCGCGCGCATTGCGGCAACGACGTACCGCGCGCCGCCGCTCGCCGATATTCCGACCACAGCATCGTCCGGCGCGACGTGGCCGCGCATCTCATCCTCGGCAGTGCGCGCGTCGTCTTCGGCCCCTTCGACAGAACGAAGTAGCGCGGCGTTGCCGCCCGCGATGTGCGCGCAAACGAGCCCCGCCGGCGTTCCAAACGTTGGTGACATTTCAGCGGCGTCGAGCACCGCGAGACGCCCGCTCGTGCCCGCTCCGACGTAGTGCAGACGGCCTCCGCGTTCCATCCGCGCAACGATCGCCTCGACTGCGGCGGAAATCTCGGCGCCCGCTTCGAGGACCGCTTCGGCCGCGCGAGTCTGTGCCCGCGCAAGCGCGGCAACGAGTTCTCCGGGAGGCAAAAGATCGAGGCCGCGGCTCGCCGCGTCGCGCCGCTCGGTTTCGGGAAGCTCGCTCATGCGCGAGCGAGAAGCTCGCGCGCGAGTGCGAGTGCTCCGAACTGCGGCGCCGGAGCCCCTTTCACAATGCGCGCGAGCGGCAGGTCGCCGATGATTCTGGTTTCAAGGAGATAGGAGAGAATTGAATTCGATGCGAGCATACCACCCGCGAACGCAAGCGGAAACTCGCCGGCGTCAAGACCCGACCGTTTTGCCAGCGATTTCACGAGTTCGTTTAGCTCAAGCGCGGCCGCTTGCACGATTTTTAGCGCGTTTCGGTCGCCCGCATCGGCAAGCTCCAACACGCGCGGAGCGACGCCGGCGATACGCATAACGGGCCGCTGGCCATCGTAGACATCGGAAATAATCGTCTGCGGATCGTGCGCGTGCAATACGGCTTCGATAGACTCGATAAAAGAATCGCGTGGAGCGCGGCCGTCGTAAGAACGTAGCACGAGCCGGAGCGCTGCGCTGCCGATCGCGAACGCCGACCCTTCGTCGCCAAGTAAGTGTCCGTGGCCTCCGCTGCTGAAATAGGTACCGCCGAGCGAAGCGTACGCCATCGAGCCGGTGCCCGCGATGAGGACCATGCCGTCGCCTTGCGGAATTGCGGCTCGGAGTGCGATTCGCGCATCGCCCGATACCGCGACCAACGTACCCGGTAATCGCGAACCGAGCGCGCGTTGAAGGCTGCGCGCAATCTCTTCGCTTCCCGCGCCCGATGCGCCCACAAATATCGCCGCCACCGCGGCACCGGAAAGTGCGCTCAAAACAACGCGGGTAATAGCGTCGGCCGCTTCGTCGACGCCGGCGGTGCGAACGTTGGCGCCGTCTCCGGAAAATTCACCGACGATTTCCTCGCCGGCGGCGGCTACCGCGCGCGTTCGCGTGCCGCCGGCATCGACGCCTACAACGACCGGCATTGCCGCTCGATTTCGCCCAGCAATGCCGCTAAACGCACGGGAGCGATAGCTCCCAGCGGCACGGCGCGCGACGCGCCCGTTACGCGCGGCACGTTCGCCGCCCGTTCGCGCAGCGTCTCGTATCCGAGAATTGCGAACGCGATAGCCTCTTTTGCGTCGGCGGGCACTCCATATGCGTCGGTTGATTCCACGCGAGCCTCGGGAAGCCGTGCCGCCAGCCGCTCCATAAGGTGGAGATTTTTCACACCGCCGCCGCTGCAAAGGATCCGGGCGGTTTTCAATTTCACTTCTTCCACCGCGTCCGCAATCGTGGCCGCCGTGAGTTCGCACAGCGTCGCGCATCCGTCTTCCAGCGAGAGACCGGCAAGCAATCGATCGTGCCCCCGCAGAAATTGCGAGCCGAAATGCTCGCGGCCCGTCGATTTCGGGCTCGATTTCGAGAAATACGGGTCGCTTTCCATCGCGCGTAGGACCGCTTCGTCGACCCGGCCCGCCGATGCGAAGGCACCGTCGGGATCCCACCCGTGACGGTGCTTCGTACGTTCGCGGACGAAGGCGTCGATCAACATATTTCCCGGCCCGATATCAAACGCCATCACGTCGTGAACCTCGCCTCCCGCCGGAAGGGCGGTTAGGTTCGCGATTCCCCCGATGTTGAGCGCGATACGATCTTCCAGGCTGTCCGAAAACAACAATGCGTCGATGTATGGAACGAGCGGCGCGCCGTGTCCCCCGACGGCGCAATCGGCGCTGCGGAAATCGTAGCAGACCGTGGCGTTCATCGCTTCTCGAATCAAGAACGCATCACCGATTTGAATGCTCGTATGCGCGGGGCCGTCGTGCCGGATCGTTTGACCGTGTGAGGCGACGTAGTCGACGTTTAGCGCGCCTGCAACCGACCGCGCCGCGCGCGCGAACGCATTGCCGAGCCGGCGATGGAGTTGCGCGAGCATTTGCACGCCCGGCTCGTTTGGGGGAAGCGCCTCGCGAAGCCTATCGGCGAGGTCTGGTTCGAACGGCACGGTTGCAAAGTTCAAGAGTTCGAATGCGTACGACGAACCGCGCGGTTCGATTTTAAGCAACGCCGCATCGATACCATCGAGCGACGTCCCGCTCATCAACCCGATTGCAATCATGGATCGACTGCTTCGATGCACGCATCGTAAAAAGCCCCCCGAAACGGACGCGAATCGCGCCGTCCGAAGTAGACGCTGTTCGTAAGCAACACGGCTTGGAGGTCGCGCTCGGGGTCGGCCCAGACCGCGACGCCCGTGAATCCGGTATGGCCAAAGCTTGCAGCGGAGAATTTTGCACCGCAGGAATTCGCGTCGTTCGTCTTTAGCGCCCATCCTAGGCCGCGCCGCAGCACCGGATCGTAGGCGGCTTCCGCTACGGCGGCACGCGCGATCAACGGCGGAAGGGTCGACTGCGGGCGGCCCGCAAGCGCCGCGAGGTAGCGCTCCGCAAGCCACGCGACATCGCCCGCAGTTCCAAAGAGCCCTGCATGACCGCTGACTCCACCCATGAGCGCAGCCTTTTCGTCATGCACGGTTCCCTGCACGCGACCGCGCCAGGCGTCGTGCTCGGTTGCGGGGATGCGGCTACGATCGCGCGGTCGAGGCCTAAAACGCAGGGACGGCCGCGGAATGCGTCGAGCGAGAATCGTCGCGAGGGGAAGCGCTTCGACCCGTTCGATCAAGGCTCCGAGAGCGATCATGCCGAGGTCGCTATAGATCACGCGTTCACCCGGCGCAGCCGCGAGTTCGCGATACAGCGCAACATCTTCGACGCGTTCGTCCAGGAGCGTACGGTAGTCGGCGCCGGAGTTCATTCCAGAGGTATGCGCGAGCAACATGCGCGCCGTTATAGCGGCGTGCGCCGTGCCGCGCCACTTCGGAAACCATCGCAACAGCGGCTCGTCGAGATTCAAGCGGCAATCGGCACCCAACTGCAAAGCGAGTGTAGCGACGAAGAGTTTAGTAAGCGACGCGAGATCGAAGGAAGCGTCGATGTGTACTTCGCGCGCGTCCCCGTCATCGCGCGTTTCCCCGTACGCGCGCTCGAACAGAAGCTCGCCTCGACGCTCGATGTGGGCAACGATCGCCGTGCACCACGATCCGAGTCCGCCGCGAAGCACGGTATCGACACCGTTCACGCGAGGAACACCGGGAGCGCGCCCGTTGGGGTAGCGTTACCGAAG
>JBDTFK010000169.1:0-5507 GCA_039937995.1 Vulcanimicrobiaceae bacterium
AAATTGTCGTCTGCACTCCGCCGGCTAGCGCGAATACGGCGAACGCGCCGAGCGCGAGCGTTAAGCGATGCCGGGAACGCACGAGATAGTAGCCCACGATTAACGCAAGCCCCAGCAACGCCTCGCGCGAGCCGCTGAGCAAGATCGCCACGGTGAATAAAGACAAGCCGGCGATCCCGGCGAGTTTCCCCACAATGCGCGGGGTGCGTAAGGCCCACATCGTGATAATGGCGACCGGAAAAAGCAACGAGTTCGCAAACTGGTTTGGATCGATTGTCGTCGAGCCGATGCGTATGATCAGGCGCGTCGTTTCGGCCGCAGCGGCAAGCGATGGATCGTGATAGAAGACGTTGGCACCGTAGGCCGCGGCGGCGAGCCCGCTTACGACAGTAAGGAACAGCAGCGCGCGGAATTGCACGACCGTTACGGGTACCATCGTGACAACGATGTAGAGCACGATCAAGCCGGCGTACGTCGGGATTCCTTGCAATGCTACGCCCTGGTCGAGCGCCCACGTCGCGCTGAGCAACATCCAAAGCACGAGCGCCACGAGAACGAACACCGACCGGCTCTTGGGAGCCGGAACGTGCTGCCGAATCGTCCACAGGAAGAAGAACCCGCACGAAAGTATCCCAAGCAACTTCGTGATCGTTCCGAACGAGCCCGTGCTGAGCAAATTATCGAACGGAATGAGCAGAACGTAGAGACCGAACGGAAAGACGAGAGGGCGCGTCAATGCGACGTATCCCAGGAACGGCGCGGCCACCAGCGCTATAAGCGCATACGCTTTTACCGGCGAGCCGGAGATCAAAAGCAGCACGGCTACCGCGCAAAACAGGAGCACGCCTGCGGCTAGTGCCGCGCGCGGGGCGAGATGATCGAGGTTCCTTAGCGTCATGCCGTTCGCGTACCAGTATATCCCTGGAGCGGTCCCGGACTGCAGAAGCAAAGGACTCACGTCCCCGCAAGGCTTGAACGTCTCACTGCGTGGGCCGCTAGCCTCATGCAATTGCTCGAAGCGGCAGCTTAAGATACGGGCAGGCCCTTTACCGGCGCGCGTTTCGCCCGGAGGCCGAGAGGGACATTTCATGGCACTCGCGTCCGAGCGGCGAACCTTTGACATTGCTCGCGACCACTTTCCCGTTGCGTCCCGTCACGCGAAGATGGTGATCGACCGCATCCGGTCGGTCCGTTCACTCCCTGCGGACGCGCAAATCCTCGATATCGGCTCGGCTCAGGGCCTGTTCCTCATCGCGTGTGCGAAACTCGGGTATCGAGCCTTCGGTGTGGAGCCCGACGCGACGGCTCGCGAGGTCGGCGCGCAAGTTGCGGCCGAGTACGGCGTCGACGTAACGATCGTTGAAGGTGTGGCAGAGGCTCTTCCGGTCGAATCGAATTCGTTCGATGTCGTACACGCCAAGAGCGTTGTCGAGCACGTCGTCGATGTCGAAGCGGTGTTTTCGGAAGTGTATCGAGTGCTACGTCCGGGAGGCGTCTTTTGGTTTAACACGGCGAGCAGCATGTGCCCGCAACAGTGCGAGATTCGCGGGTTTCCGGCGTTCGGATGGTATCCGAATTCGCTGAAGCGTCGCGTTATGGATTGGGCGATCGCACATCGCCCGGAATTGATCGGCCACACTTCGCGCCCAGCCTATCAATGGTTCACGCCCGGAAAGGCGCGCCGAATGTTACGCGCGGCGGGATTCACGATGGTGTACGACCGCTGGGATCTGCGCGGCGGCAACGAGGGTGGTCGCGCATATCGCGCGATGCTCGGGTTCGTGCGCATGAACGCCGCGACGAAAACGATGGCAGACATCCTCGTGGCCGGCTGTTCGTACGCCGCGATAAAATAACTGAAGCGGCATGCCAATGCCTGTTCGCCGCTGCCTTGCGGCTGTTGCGTGTGGTCGCTGCTGTCGTCCTTGCCGCACGCGTATGAACCCCGGCACTCCCCACCATCACAATCACCGCCTGCCTGGCGTATTTACAACGCCACGATTCACCATGTAACATCATCACGGGCTGTAAATAAGGAGACCCCATGACAACCACCGCGCACACCGCCGACAATACCAAGGTCATGCAACTCGCGCCCTACATCTTTTTCTATGGACGCTGCGAGGAAGCGCTGGAGTTTTATAAGAGCGTGCTGGGCGGCACGTACGAACTCACGCGCATCGCGGACTCGCCTATGGCCGACAACGTTGCTCCTGATTTTCGCGACAAAGTAATGCATGCGACCTTCACGGGCGCCGGCGTCACATTTATGGCCTCGGACGGACGTGAGGCGAAGGCAATCGATCCCGAAGCCGGTAACATTTCGCTTGCGCTCTCAGCAACCGACCGCACCGAAGGCGAGCGCGTCTTCAAGGCGCTCTCCGAGGGCGGCAACGTCGCGATGCCGCTGGACGACGCGTTCTGGGGTGGAAAATTTGGAACATTCGACGACCGCTTCGGCATAGAATGGATGCTCACAACGCCTTAGCCCTAGGCGTGCGGTCGCGCGAAACGCTCGGCGGCACGAGCTTTGGCTCGTGCCGCCCATTCCTCGCGATCCCGCGGCGCGGCCGATGTCACAAGAGAGTCAATGAGGCGGTGGGCAATCGTTGCGATCTCGTCGACCGCGCTTTCAAACGCACGTTCGTTCGTTTGCGACGGTTTTGCAAAACCTGAAAGTTTACGAACGAATTGAACTGACGCGGCCCGGACCTCGACGTCGGTTGCCGGCGGTTCGAAATTAAAAAGCGTACGAATATTTCGGCACATGACGTAACGTTTACGACAGTTCCCGCAACCTACCTCGTTCGAGCCTTACTCCCACCCGACGTCGTCGATAAAGCAATATTTCCACGATTCGAGCGGTTCGAGAGATCGTATGACGGGATGCTTGGTCGCATGAAAGTGCCCGCTCGCGTGCTTGTGTTGCGATGAGTCGCAGCAGCCGACGTGACCGCATTCTAGGCACTCGCGAAGGTGCACCCACGACGCGCCGATTTTCAGGCACTCTTCGCATCCGTCTGTCTTCGGCGACACGTTGTGTATGTGACTAAGATGCGAGCACGGTATATTTTGCATTCGTTTTCGTTACTTCCAGATCGAGCGGCTACATCTCTTCGCTGTCCTGCCGGTCGAGGTTCTCCAGTTTTTCGGTAAGAAGCCAATCGTTCGCGGCTTTCCCGGCATCGGCGGAAACGCGTAGTTGAGCCCACTTCACAATTGCCTCGTCGTCGCTATGCTCCGCGATTGCGCGTTCGAACTCTGCGGGCGAAGATCCCCAGCGTTCGAGTACGCCTTGGTCCATCGGGCACGGGTAGATGTAGTCGTGAATTGTTCTATTTGCCGAGGCGCGAGCTTTGTCGAACATGCGAGCAAGCCATAAATAGCCGCCCATCGCCTGACGCCCGGGTCGCGGAAACGTCTTACCATCGCGAAAATCGGTCGGCATCGAATATTGCTCCCTTTTGAGAACTTCCCGGCATCGCGGCCCGGCGCTCGCGCGAAACTCGGCGGCATAAAGATACGTCGAATAGCCTTTAATGTCAAATTGATGCGTGGGCGCGTCGCAGAGTCGGAAAGATGAGCGCATCGCTTGTCGCGCAATAGAACAACGATGATCGTGCTCGAAACGGATCGGCTAAATCTGCGCTTCCTCGTAGCCGAGGATTCCGCCTTTGTGCTCGAATTGCTCAACGAACCGGCGTGGTTGCAGTTCATCGGAGACCGCAATATCCGGACTCTCGACGGCGCGCGCACGTACATCGCGAAAGCGGTCGCGATGTACGAGCGCTTCGGGTTCGGCCTGTACGTGGTCGAGCGCAAGAGCGACGCCGAACCACTCGGGTTGTGCGGCTTGATAAAACGAGAAACGCTAGCCGACGTTGATATCGGCTTCGCGTTTCTCGCGCGGTACTGGGGGAACGGATATGCGTACGAGTCGGCCTCCGCCGTCGTTAAATACGGGAGAAGCGCTTTCGATCTGCCGCGCATCGTCGCGATTACGACCTCCGGGAACGCCGCCTCGATACGGCTCCTCGCGAAGATCGGTCTGCATTTCGAACAATCGATTCAACTCGAAGACGGCGGGGTAACGCTATCGCTGTACGCATCGGGAAGCTCATAAGAAAGGACCGGGCGAGTTGCCCGGTCCTTTTCTTATGACGATATCGAGCGTCTAACGCTTCTTGCGCCCCGTCGATTTCTTTGCCGCGCCCTTGCGTGCCGGCGCCGCTTTTTTACGCGCTGCGGGCTTTGCCGCTTTACGCGCTGCGGGCTTTGCCGCTTTGCGCGCTGCGGGCTTTGCCGCTTTGCGTGCCGCGGGCTTCGCTGCGGCTTTCTTACGCGCGGCCGGTTTTGCCGTGGCAGCCTTGCGGGATCCGCCGCGCTTGGACATTACGGCATCCTTTAGCGCCTTTGCGGGCAAGAATTTGAAAACGCGCTTTGCCGGGACTTTAACCGGCTCGCCGGTCGCCGGGTTGCGCGCAATGCGCGCGGCGCGATCGCGAACCTTGAACTGCCCGAATCCGGGGATTTTGACCGGCTCGCTTGCAATCACGGCATTTTGGATGTCTTCGAAAACGCCATCGATCAGTGCGACCGCGTCCTTACGCGACATTTCGTGGCGTTCCATTGCGGAACGAACCAAATCGACTTTATTCATGGGCTCCTCTTACTTTTATGTTAACGAGGCGCGTGCCGCGCCTTTTGCGTTCCGGAGTACCGTTTTTACTGACGTAGTCCTGCGAACCCCCAATAAAAATGGCCTTTTTTATTCATTTTCATCGCGCGTACTTTATGACGCCATTCGCCGCGCGCGAAGCCCGATCCAGCGGTAAAGGAAGAACGGCACGGCGACGAAGGCGACGATTCCCAGCAGCGATGCCCAGTTGGCAAACGAATCGCCGACGATGGCGAGCGGTGAAGCCGTATTGGTCGCGACGATGAGGCCCGCGAGTGCGACGCCGAAGATGCTCTCGCCAACGATTAAGCCGGAGGCAATCAATACGCCCAGGCGGCGCGCCGGCTCGGCGTTCGGTTTACCTTTCACCCAATGGTTGTACACTGCCCCAAAAACGGCTCCGATCACGGCCGGCGCAGTCGCGCTTGCCGGCAAATAAATGCCGAGGCCGACCGCGAGGGGCGGCAACCGAAAGCGCCGGCTGATACGCCCGAATTCATCGATCGCAATGACGACGCAACCGATAAGCACACCGGTGCCGATCAGACTCCAGTCGATTTTTCCCTCGATCACGCCCTGCGCGAGCGTGGAAATCAATGTGGCCTGCGGGGCAGGCAAGCCGTGCGCACCCCCAAAGCCGTAGGCTTTATTAAGAACGTCGAGGATCGGCGGAATCACAATTGCGCCGAAAATAACGCCGATCACGAGCGCGACCTGTTGCTTCCAGGGAGTCGCTCCAACGAGTTGCCCGGTTTTAAGATCTTGAAGATTATCGTTGGAAATCGTCGCGACGTTAATAAGCAGCGCCGTGACGAATAAAGCAAAGGCG
>JBDTFK010000170.1:0-2790 GCA_039937995.1 Vulcanimicrobiaceae bacterium
GGCCTTGGCGACCGGTGACTTCGCGACGCCGTCGGCGGCCTCTCTTGCGACGAAGGCGAACCCCGAAACGCTGCTGCTCGATGCCCGCGAGGCATCGCGCGGTATTATGTACAGCCACATGACGATACCGGTTGCCCCGGGACCCTTCACGCTCGTGTATCCGAAATGGATTCCCGGCGAGCACGGACCGACGGGCCCGCTCAACGATCTCGCGGCGATTCGCATTAGCGGCGGCGGTCACACACTGCAGTGGAGGCGCGACAAAGTCGATCTCTATGCGTTTCACGTCGATGTGCCGCCGGGCGTATCGACGCTCGATGTCGACGTCGACGTCTTGCTCAACGCACCCGGAGACGTGATGTCAACCGGTAACGTCGCGATCGTGAACTGGAACCGCGACGTTCTCTATCAATCGAATACGGATTCACACGATGACTACGTCGTCGCAGCCATTCTGCTCCCGCCGGAGTGGGGCTACGCGAGTGCTCTTCCGGGGCAGAAGCGCACGGGAGATCGCGTCGATTTCGCTGCCGCGACGCTTGCAACGCTTGTCGATTCGCCGCTCGATACGGGACGATATTTTAAACACATCGTTTTATGGACCAATGGCGCGGCGACGCAGTATCTCGATGCCTTCGCCGATCATCCGCAAGATTTGGACTTCCCGGCAAAGCTCGTTACCGCGTATAAACACATGACGCCGCAAGCCCTTGCGCTTTACGGCGCAAGGCACTGGAACGACTATCATTCGCTGCTGACGCTCAGCGACGCAATCGGGTTTCAAGGGATAGAGCATCACGAGAGCAGCGACGATCGGGCTCCCGCAGACTTTATGACCGACGAGACCGAGCAGCTTTCTTCCGGTGATCTCTTAACCCACGAATTCTCGCACTCTTGGAATGGAAAATACCGGCGCCCGGACGATCTCAAAACGCCGAATTTTCAAGTTCCTATGCAGACCGATCTCCTATGGGTTTACGAGGGCATGAATCAATACTTGGGTGACCTGCTCTCGTTCCGGTCCGGCATTCGCGAACCGAAGAAATACCCGGAATACCTCGCGAGCATTTTTGCGGAGATGGATAGCGAGCCGGGACGCGCGACGGAGCCCCTCATCGACACGACGACGGCTGCACCGTATCTCTACACGGCGAGCGGAGACTACCCGTCGATCCGTCGCACGTCCGGGGACTTCTACACCGAGGGTGAACTGATCTGGCTCGACGTCGATACGACTATGCGCGAACAAACCGGCGGCAAAAAATCCCTCGACGATTTCTTACACCTTTTCGCCGGGCCGCCCGATACCGGGCCGATTACGGTCACGTACTCGCGCGATCAAGTAGAAGCGCTGCTGCACGGCGTCGTGCCTTACGACTGGCACCAGTTCTTTCAAACGCGCGTGTACGAGGTGGCGCCTCGCGCTCCGCAAGACGAACTCGCGCGGGCAGGATACAAGCTCGTCTACAACGCGACGCCGAATGAGTTCATTACCGCGGGCGACGAAAAAGCAACGAACGCCTGGTACTCGCTCGGAGTCAACTTGCGGCACGACGGCACGATCAGCGACGTGCGTTCCGGGTCGCCCGCGTGGAAGGCGGGCCTATCGCCGGGCATGGAGGTGTCGGCGATCGACGGGCAGGCGTATTCTTCCGAGGTGCTGACGTTTGCATTGAAGCAAGGGCAGGCCGGAAGCGCACCGGTCGAGTTGCTCACAAAACACGGCGACTGGTTCAAGACGTACCAAGTCATCGTTCGCGGAGGGCCGAAGTATCCGCACTTAGTGCGCCTTCCGGGAGCGCCCGATATGCTCGCAAAGATCATGGCTGCTCACTAACCGCCGCGTTGGAAGCGCGCGCCGATCGATGTCAACGGCGCGCGCTACGTGGGATAGGAAAACGCGACAATCTCGTTGTTGTCGCGGTGATTCGTCCAAAAACGTGCCCCATCGTAGGCGAGCGCGCGAGCGTCAAACGGAACGGTTGCCAGAGCCGAAACCACCGGAGTCGTTCCGCGAGCGTCGACCCGGGTAAATTCGACGTCGTCGTTCTCGTCGTTTCCAGTGAGGAGATAAAAGCAACCGTCGGCAATCGTCATGCCGAGGGGCCTTCGTTCCAAAGGAATTTCGCGGACTTCGTTGCCCTTCGCATCGAGGGCGAGAATCCTTCGGTTGGCGTTCTGGCTTACGAAGAGCGTATCGCCGTCGTACGCCAAATGGGATCCGGTGAGGTCGGGGCAAGGGATACGGCCTTCAGTTTTAATGCCGTGTCCGGGAACGAACCGGTAAATGTAGCGGTCGTCGTCGTCGATCGCGATCAACACTCGCAGCTCGTCGCCGATGACGGTCATCCCAAACGGCTTCCCCGGTACCGGCGCCTCCTCGCGAACGGTCCATTTTTGCGGATCGATCGCGTAGAGCCGCTGCGTTCCCCACGCTCCAATCCACAGAGCGTCGCCTTGAAACGCAATCGGTTGAGGTCGCGGCGCGGGGGAGGGAAGGCGCAAGAGTTCGGTGATGTTTTGCATAGGCCGGTCGTTTCTACGAAGAGGCGGACGTTCCGGCGCGGCGTAGGATAACACCATGGAAGATGCGCGACGTCTGGCTGCCGCCCTAAATGTGCTCGCAAAAGGTCCGCAGTTTTCAAACGCTAAGGTGCGGGCCGCGGCGCGAGGGGAGCAATCCGTAAATTGGCCGGCGACCAAACGGCGTAACGAGGACTTTAACGCCGACGTGGACGGTTTTGAATCGTTCGTTATGAACGACGGCAGCGTCTGCGAGTGGATGCCCGG
>JBDTFK010000171.1:0-2893 GCA_039937995.1 Vulcanimicrobiaceae bacterium
CGGTCGAGCAAACGCGAGCTTACGACCGTGTAGATTGCGAAAATCAAAGCGGCGCCCAGCGTAAGAAGATCGCCGATACGAAACGTTGCGGCGCCGGAAAATGCGCCCTCGAAAATCGCGATACCGAGAAGGGCGATCGCCGACCCGAACCAGCGCCCGCTGCGCACGCGTTCACGACCCGTCATCGCGACGATCGCGAGCGTGAAGACCGGCGACATGGCGGCAAGCAGAGCGCTTGCAAATGCGGACGTGTGCGAGAGTCCGATGATCCAGAAATATTGATAGATCCCGTACCCGCAGGCGCCGCAAAGGACGAGCAACGGGATGTCGCGGCGCGCGATGTGAATGCGGTTCTTCGCGACCCGTGCCAGCACGAACGCGAGCGGCGTCATGACCACGAAGCGCATCAGGGTGAACGCGAGCGGGTCGATTTGGGTTACCGCCTGCTTCACCAAAACGGTATTGAGCGCCCAAGAGAAGATGACGTAGAGTAAACCGGCGTAGAGCAACAGGCGAGATCGCACGCCGCCGAAGTTTCGACGCCCCGCGAGCAAATCCGCGGCGCGGCGCCGGCGAAATTACGGCGGTCGAGGTGATCGCGCTGCGGTCACGGCGAGCCGTGTGACGTCGCCGGTTTGGTGAACGACGCTCGTGCTCCCATCGAGATCAGCCACAGAACAAATGCGACTTCGCCGAGCTGGTTCGGAAAAGTAATGTTTTCGACGAGGGCGTTATATTGCGGAAACAAGATGCCCGATACGCTTTGCGCCAGGTATGCGAAGCCGTTAAAGATTAACCACACACCGAGGATGCGCGGAAGAAACGTCGATCGA
The DNA here is from genome assembly GCA_039937995.1 of Vulcanimicrobiaceae bacterium. Lineage (GTDB taxonomy): Bacteria > Vulcanimicrobiota > Vulcanimicrobiia > Vulcanimicrobiales > Vulcanimicrobiaceae > JALYTY01. The sequence continues at coordinate 834 of JBDTFK010000171.1, forward strand.
TAGGTTAGCATGCCGAGCGGCAGTAGCCACAATCCCCAAAACACCTCGTTGATGACGACACCATAATGGTGAAACGTCACGAACAGCATGCTCATCGCGTCGCGCTGCGGCTGTTCGAACGCCGATAAGAAGCCGGCGCCTCTCGCAAAAAGCACGGCGCCGACATCATTGAGCGTATTCATGAAGTAGATCGGAATGTCCAAGAGCCCCAAGACGAGCATGGTGATAGCCCAGTTTCGGTTGACGTCGCCGAGGAGTCGGTATAGGGCTAGAACGAGAAAGACTTCCGTGGTTGCGGTGACCAGATCGCAGAAGATACCGGTCCACATGAGGCCCACGTGAGCCGCAATGTTGTGCGCTGTCGCCGGCGCGCTTCCCGCTACGAAGAGAACACTTGGAATGTAAATTAAGCGGACGGGGCCAACGATGCAGACAACGAGGTAGAGCAACCCGGCGATACGGGCTCTCATGTTAAGCGAATCCATAGCACACTCCACGTGATGACGTCTTTCGGTTCGGACGTCGGCCAAGTACGATGTTACGCGATCGGACGCGTTGATGCCAGACCTCTTAAAGCTGCCTTTGGCGCGCTCGTGCAGCGTGCGGAGAACGTGCTTCAAGATGTGGCGTCAGCGAAGAATGTGCATCTTATGAAACCTATCGCTCGTGCTCGCCGGGCTCACGCTGGAGGATGTAGCGTGAGGGAACACACTTCGAATATTCGAGATGGGCCATTAGACTGAAGTAGCAGCGAGACTACTTGGCGAACAGGGTAAAGCAAGCGCACTTTGGCACTAGGGTCAATGAAAGGGTCACGCTATGGTCAGTGAACCAAAAACACCGTTTGGCTTGGAGCCCAACCTTGCCGCGGGCCTCGCCTATCTGCTCGGCATCGTCGGTGGACTTATCATGCTCCTCGGTGGCGGGACCAACCGGTTCGTCAAATGGGCCGCGGCGCAGTCCATCACGCTGTGGGCAACGTACTTCATCGCATGGATTGCAATCGACATCGTCGACATGGTTCTGGGCGTCGCGCATCTCTGGATGCTTTGGCCGATCATGGGAATCGTTTCGATGATTCTTGGGATCCTGGCGCTAGTTTCGTGGCTGTACACCTCGATCACCGCGTTCCAAGGCAAGGAAGTCCGCCTCCCGGTCATCGCCGATCTCACCGAGAAGTTTTTCGCTTCGCAGCTCACATAAGAAAGCTCCGATCTAGTCCCTGTTGAGGGCTAATAGTCCCACTGTTCCGCGGCGGCCGCAGGGTTTTGTACCTGCGGCCGCCAGACGTTTGCCGGTATGGGCGAAGCGGAGGATCCACAGCGTTGACATACTCAACGTGCACGAGCGTTCCGGCTGCGCCGCCGTCGTCCCCGGTCGATCCGGATGCGAGGTCTGCGAGCGTTCCGTCGAGCGATCCGGCAAGCGTCGCGTAGGGCGGCGTGGCAAAGGTTCGAAACACGACCATGCTAGCGCGCGACGCCAGAACGGTGCCGCCGGGGTTAGTAACTTTCGTCGAAATCGCGATGGCGATGCGGCCCTCGGTAACGCGGTCGTTCGCCTGCATGTAGATCGTGCAGTTCGTATCGGGGCACGTGCCCGATGCCTCCGCTGCCGGCGTGGAAATAGCGAGCGCGGATTGCGCGACGAGCGCGCACCCATCGGCCGCGGCGAGCACGCATGTCGGCGCGGGCGCCGGCATCGTGCCGTGTGCCGGATCTTTTCCCTCCGCAATCGATTCCGCGAGTGCCGACTGCGCGCTCTGTGCCGCCGTTGCGAACTGCGCTTGGGCGATGGCGACGGCGCGCGTTCTAAGCGCGGCGGTAGCGAGGGCGCTTGCGCCGTGTACCGCGGTTTCGGCAAGCAACGCGATGAGCGCGAGCAGAAACATCGTTCGCAAAAGCATTTATTGCGCTCCAACCGGTGCCGCGATGCTTCCGGCGTTTACGGTAGACGACGGTAGCGGCACGGGACGGGCGATCAGAGTGCGCACCGTGGCGATCGCGCTTGAGTCGCGGTCGCTTTGCGCACGGATCGTCACAATATACCCGCCCGCCGCC
>JBDTFK010000172.1:0-2686 GCA_039937995.1 Vulcanimicrobiaceae bacterium
CGGTTACCCCACTCCCAACGCCGACGCCGATCCCAACCGGTTGTACGACGGCAAATCTCGTCGGCACATGGGAATCGAACGATAAATCCGCTCCTACGCTGAAGATGGATCCGAATGGGGACGTTACGGACAGTCAAGATGTTTCCGGAAGTTGGGCGCTTTACGGAAATACCGTAACGCTCACGTACTACGGCAATCACACATTGACGCTCTCTCCCGACGGAAAGCACATCGACGGCCGAGGATACAACTTCACCCGGAAGTGCTAGCTTGATATGGAAAAGCCACCCGGCTGGCACAGCGTTACTCCTCGACTTGTGGTTCGCGATCCGGCGAAGCTCGTCGCGTTCCTCGTGCACGCGTTCGGCGCGAGCGGGGAGTACCTGGCCGACGCTCCGTCACAGATGCGAATCGGCGACTCGATTGTGATGGTGAGCGGTGCCGGACCGCGCGAGCCTATGCCTGCGTTTTTGTACGTTTATGTCGACGACGCCGACGCGACATACCGGCGCGCATTGGGAGCCGGAGCCGTGACGGTCGAAGAACCGGCAGAAACGCCATATGGCGACCGGCGCGCGATGGTTACGGACCCCTGGGGCAACGCTTGGCAAATCGCCACGTACCGCCCGCTCTAGCAGTGCCGCCGTCGAAGTAGCGGGTTTAGAATCTAGCGCAAATACAAGTCGAACCATGCTAGCCATCGGCGATACGCATCAGCCAAACGTACCGGGCCATTCGGAAGATGGCCCGTGCTCGGATAGGCAAAGAATTTCACGGGGACGCCGTTGTCGTGCAAGGCGTGATACATTTCGTACGATTCGACGATGGGGACGCGCACGTCGTAGACGTTGCACAGAATGAGCGTGGGCGTGCGGATATTCTTGAAGTACGTTATGGGCGACTGCGCGCGCCACGTTTCAAGCGCGTTGCCCACAAATGGCGACCCACTCGCGAACGCAATTTTGCTCGCATCGATGTCGTCGGCGATCGTATAGTCGACCACAAGGTCGTTTACCGCCGCGCCCGCGACCGCAGCTTTCCAAATGGTGTAGTGACCTTCCATCCACGACGTCATCTGGCCGCCGTACGACCATCCCGAAACGCCGATTCTTCGGGTATCCACAATTCCGAGCCGTTCGACCACATCGATGCCGGCCATGATGTCTCTGCCGGGACCGGCACTTGCATCGTTGAAAATTGCGTGCTCGTAAGCGTTCCCCAAGTCGTTGCTTCCACGGTAATTTGGCGCGAAAACGAGATACCCGTGACTCGCGGCCAGTTGATAGAAGGGCTCGAACGCCGTCGAAGACGACTCGGTCGGACCACCGTGTATGCGAAGGACGAGCGGATATTTTCGACCGGCGACGTAGCCCGGCGGGTACGTCAGCACGCCATCCTCTTCGAACCCGTCGTGCCCATGCCACACGATTCGCGCGGCACGACCCAGATTAAGCGAAGCAAACGCTGCGTTGAACTCGGTAAGACGCCGCGGCGCCGTTGCGTGGGGTTCCAAGACGTATATTTCGTTTGGTCGACGCTCCTGCGTTCCCACGAACGCGATCGTCCCGTCGCGCGCGATGCTCCCTTGTGCCTGAATTGATGCATTGACGACGTTACCCAGAGGCAATTTGTGCGCTACGCCGCGCAGTGGCTGAACGTACAACGGGACTGCCGCCCGCTCGTAGACTTGAACGAGAAGGGAAGCGCCGTCGGGCATCCATGCCGCAGTTGCAACGTGCCGGTCGAGCCCACGCGTGAGATCGCGATCCTGCGTGCCGTTCGTCGCGATAACCATCGCCTCGGTCTGATTCATCGGATCGCCGTCTCGAGAATACAAATACGCAACTCGCGATCCATCGGGCGAATACAACGGTTGATCCTCGTACAGCAAATGAGGCGTTACCGATTGGGTTCTCCCGGAACCTACGGCGACGCGCACTACGCGTGCGCGGCCCTGAACTCCGTGGATGCCGTTCGGAGCACGCAAAAAGAGCAGGCTTTGGCCGTCGGGCGACCAGGAGAGGGTCGCATCGGCCGCGCTCCACGTTCCGCTCGTGACGCGGCGTTCCGTGCCGTTCAAATCTGCGATCCAGACGTGCATCGGCACAGCCGCCTTCGTCCGGAGATAGGCGTCGTCGGAAACCTCGAATGCATCTTCGAATGCCGCGGCGCCGCGTTTCGCAGCAACATCTTCGCGCCGGGTAAACGCAATTGACTTACCATCGGGCGCCCACACCATATCGACGACGCTCGTTTTTCCTTGGGTCAACTGTGCGGTAACACCGCTTGCAGTATCGACAAGGTAGATTTGATCGGCATCGGCTCCCGGAACATCCAACACCGCCGCGAGTTTCGTGCCGTCCGGCGACCACTGCAGCGCATCGACGGTATGATGGCCGCTCGCCAACGCCCGAAGTGTGCCGGTGCGCCGTTCAAACAACTCCAGCGAGTCGTCGTAGCGATTCTCTTCTACATTCGCACGCGAGGCGACAAACGCAACGTCATCGCCGGGCGGTGAAATCGTGGCCAGTGAAAGCTCCACGATGCGTTGCATCGCGTCGATCGAGAAGCGATTAGAGGCGGGAGCAACAGCGGTGAGCGCAAATGCGCACGCCACGGCCGCAATGCATCTTTTACTCGTTTGCCCGTACACAACTACCCCGACTGGACGACATTACAATCTGTG
>JBDTFK010000173.1:0-15326 GCA_039937995.1 Vulcanimicrobiaceae bacterium
CGGCGAACCTGATACATGCCGGCGAACATCGTTGACGGACGATCCGGAACGCGAGCGATGTCCGACGCACCGGTTGAAGGCCCCGCGTAGAGCGTCCGCGTGAAATTGCGGCCGCCGTCGCGGCTTACGTAGACGCCGCGCATCGTGCTATCGCGAAAAATATGACCCAGCACGCCGACGGCAATCACATCGGGATTGCGCGGGTCGATGGAAATCGTTGAAATCGAACCTGCGTCATCGAGTCCCACGTGCCTCCAGGTTTTGCCGCCGTCGATCGAATGGTAGAGACCGTTGCCTTCCTCGACCGTGTTGCGCGGATTCGCTTCGCCCGTTCCAACCCAAACGTCGTTCGACGATCGCGGAGAGACCGCAATTGCGCCGATAGGCGCGACGGACTGCGCATCGAACACGGGACGCCACGAAGCGCCTCCGTCGTCGCTCTTGAAAACGCCGCCGCCCGCCCCGCCTGCGTAGTAGACCTGGGGATCCGCATCGCTTCCGGCTATGGCCGGGGCGCGGCCGCCGGCGATTGCCGGCCCAATCGACCGGTACCTAAGCATCCCGAAGGGTGGGGTCGCCGACGAAGCCGGGCTTTGCATGGCGCACGCAAGCGCGATCGGCCCGCAAAGAGCAACGCCGCATCGAAAGAGCGCTTTCTTCATAGTGCTATCATACACGAATGGATATCGCCTCCGGTTTGGTTCGCGCGTATTTCCTGTTCGATGTCGCGGATACCATCGATCTTGCGAATATCCGTACGACCGGTGGATCGGGTCTGGCCCCCGCCGACCTACCGCTTCGGACCCACGCGTCGAGCGCGTATCTGCAATTTCCGGTTCCACCGCTCGTCGCGCGACTCCCCGATGCCGTCATCGGCGATTTGGCCGGAACTGTGAGGGTAAAGCTCTTTGACTACGGCGTAATCTCGCTGCGGTTGTCGTTCCCGGCAAACGGATCGTGGGAGCACCTTTTTTCGCTTTCGGAACGTTTGCGGCGAAACGAGCCCGTCGCGCACTACGCGCACGAGACCGTGCTTAGCATTATCGACGATCTCGGCGCCGCGCTCGACGATCCGCACCCCGCGTTGATCGAAGACTACCTAGTGATCGATATCGAGCATTTTGCGGAGCCGATCACCTCCGAAGCGCTCCTTCGCGATCACGCGCCTGCGCTCGCAAACATCCTGCTTGGCGAGCGAAACGCGCTGGCCCGGCAAGAAATCGACGAGTCGCTTCGCGTGCGGTTTTCGTACAACGCCGACGACCTCACTGTCGTGCAATGGGATACGGCATTTATCTACGACGATCGTGAAAGCAGCGATGCGATACAGGATATTCTCGAATTTGCAAATTCGCAGTTACTGGAATTGCGGACGTACGACGCGCTCCTGGATTCGGAACTGGACGAGCTTTATACGTTGCAACCCGGTCACCGGTCGCGCTCCCTCCTCGGACGCCGCGAAGCGGAGCAAGCCACGATGCTTCGCTACATGATCGTCGACATACTCGAATTAACCGACCGCTCGACAAACGCGCTCAAGATTGTCGGCGACGCGTATTACGCGCGCATCTACCGCTCCGCAGCCGCCCGCTTGGGCCTCTCCGACTGGCAACGTCAGATCGACAGCAAGCTTGCGAGTGTCGGCGACATGTACCGTTTCTTCATCGACCAGTCGCGCATCCGCCGTGATGAGTTCATGGAACTCATCGTAATCGTCCTCATCGCGCTCGAACTCATCGTGGGCGTTGCAACCCTAGTCCGCCATTAACCGGCAGGCTTTTTCTTCTCGCGCAGGCTGCGAAAGTCGCCGCTGCGGACGGTAATTCCGCGACTGTCGAACCATTCGAGCAGTGGAACCGCATATTTTCGCGACGTCCCGAGCAGGTCGCGAAACTCCGCCATCGTCATACGGTCGTTACGTTCGATGAAGTCCGCCAGCTTCGTGTGAATCGTGCCGATCTGCGATCCCCGGTAAAGCGCGTCGCCGACTTTTACGAGCGAGCCTCCGGCAAGCAGCGCGTCGAAAGCCTTTTGAACTCCGGCAATCCTGCTGCGTTTGATGTCCGCAACGGCATCGTCGAACGGTGTCGGCACGTGGGGCTGCGTTGCGTCGAGACGCACGATCTCGTCGAAGAACGCGCGCTGCTCCGCAGATAGGTGAGGCTTGTGCGAGGGCAACGCATAGTAACCGTATCGCTGGACGACGCGACCGTCTTCCACAAATGCCGTCAGCAACCGCACGAGCAAGGGTTCAGATAAGACAAGCTCCCTGCCGAGTAGGATCGACGTCGTTCCCATCGCCCAGGGCTCCGCATCGTGCATGGTTTGGAGCCGGTTGCAAATGCGGCTCAGAAGTTCGCGCGCACGCTCCCCGTCGAGATACGCCGTGGGGCGCGCGATCCGTAGCGCATCGCCGTTGCCGGCCATCTCGTCGAGCGCGCTTTGCGCGACCTCTTCGCGGAGATTGGCTTTGAATGCAACCTCCGCCGCGCCAAGCGGCTCGAGTTGCGTCTCCTGCAGCACCGCGGCGACACGCTGATGAGTCGCGCTCCGGCTGCCGCTCGAATCCGTTTCGGAGCTGACGGCCTCGATCTCTCCGCCGCCGAGCAACGTTTTCGGCGACATGCGGCGCAACACGAACCGCACGCCCGGGAAGGCGGCAACGGGCTGCCTCAAGTGCAAATCCGCGTCGAGAATTCCGGTGTCGCTAGGACTACATGGAAGATGCAACGTTCCGATGATCTCTGCCGACCCGATGTGTGCGCGTACCGGCGTGCGCTTTCGCAAGAGCGGCAACGCATCGGCTAGGGGCTCGAAACGCACCTTGAAATGCGAGCGCGCCCCGAATTGCGCGTCGGCGATGACGTCGCCGCGCGCGATCGCCGAGCGCTCGATACCGGGTACATTCACGGCGATGCGCGATCCGCCGAGCGCGAAATCGCGTGCTTCGCCGAAAACCTGCAAACTTCGCACGCGCACGCGACCGCCGGAAGGTTCGAGCGCGAGCGAATCGCCGACGGCGATGCGGCCTTGCATGAGCGTCCCGGTGACGATCGTACCTCGGCCCGCAAGCGTGAAGGCGCGGTCGATCGGCAGGTACGCGGGCGCATCGGGGGCGCGCGGCGGCAACGCCGCGAGTTCGTCGTGGATCCGGTCGCGCAACACGTCGAGACCCGCGTGAGTGCGGCTTGACACCGCAACGAACGGCGCATCCGCCGCAATCGTTCCACGCAAGCCGCCGCGAATCGCGTCAATGCGCGACGCCTGACGTTCCGGATCGATAAGATCGGATTTTGTCATCACGACGATCGTGCGGCGCACGTTGAGGAATGAAAGAATTTGCAAATGCTCGATCGTTTGCGGCATCACGCCTTCGTTTGCGGCGATCGCAAGCAGCAGCAATTCCATGCCGGCCGCGCCGGCCAGCATATTGTGCAAAAACCGCTCGTGCCCCGGAACGTCCACGATTCCCGCCTCGATTCCATCATCGAAGCTGAGCCGGGCAAAGCCGAGGTCGAGGGTCATTCCGCGCGCCTGCTCTTCTGCCCAGCGATCCGGATTGACGCCGGTCAAGGCTTGGACGAGCGACGACTTCCCGTGATCGACATGCCCGGCCGTCCCCACAATGTGCATCCACGACGTTTTTCACGCCGCCGGCTCCGGCGCCCGCTGCCTTTGGCAGACTTTGGTATCGAGCACCAATGTTTTGGCGTTTTTTTGGTGAGGCTTACATGGAAGGGGCGCGTTGAATCCGCTAGGCTAGAGTACGATGCAACAGGAGCGCCTGCGGGCCGGTTCGCTTTCTTTTATTGAGGTGCTGGCGGCATCGGTTGCGCTAATCGGGCTGACGATGACGCCCGTGCTGATCGCCCCGTACATGTTTGCGGCCGCGGGTAACGCCTCGTGGCTTGCCTACATCTTCGGCGCGATCATGATGCTGCTCGTGGCAGTATGCCTAAACCACTTCGCACGTCGAACGACCGCCTCGGGGTCGATGTTTCTCTACGCTGCCAAGGAACTTGGACCGGTGGTAGGCACCCTCGCCGGGTGGAGCATGCTCTGGGCCTACATCTTCGTCGGCGCGGCGCAGTTCGGCGCACAACCGCTTTTCATCAGCCAACTCGGGGATGCGGTCGGGATTCACGTAGCCGCAATCTTCCCAATGCTGCTGCTCGGCCTCATCTGTTGGATGCTCGCCGCGCGCGACATCGCGCTTTCGACGATCGTCATGCTGGCACTCGAAAGCATTTCGGTTCTCATTATCTGCGTGCTCACCGCAGTCGTGCTCTTTCACCACGGCCCACATATCGATCCGGCGCAACTCCATCTGGCGGGCGCCGGCAAGGCCAGCATCGGGCTCGGTATCGCAACCGCCATTTTTAGCTTTGTCGGTTTCGAAAGCGCGTCGGCTTTTGGTGACGAAGCTCGCTCGCCGCTGCGCACGATTCCCCGCGCCATCATTTGGAGCGTTATCATTGCAAGTGCGTTTTTCGTCCTTGCCATGTACACCGAGATTCTCGGGCTCCACGCGTCCAAGACGCCGCTCGATCAGCTCTCAAATCCGCTGCAGACGCTCGCCGACTTGAGCGGGGTACCCTACCTGAAGATCCCGATTACGATCGGCGCAATATTCAGCTCGTTCTCCGTCGCACTCGCTTGCGTGAATACGGCCGCGCGCGTGATGCTGCCGATGGCGGGGAGCGGCATCTTGCCGGCTCGCGTCGCGTCGATCAATCATCGCTTCAAGACGCCGCAATTCGCGCTAGGTATCGTCGTCGTCCTGATGTTCCTCATCGGGGTTTCGATGTTCTATCGCGGCGTCGCGCCGATCGACATCTTCAATTTCTGCGGCACGCTCAGTGCATTGAGCTTTATCGCGATCTATCTGCTCATCGTGATTGCGGCTCCACGCTATTTACGGCGGGTCCGCGAGCTGCGTCCGCTCGACGTCGTCGTTTCCGTTGCCGCGTCGATCTGCCTGATCGGGACGGGAATCACGTTGTTTTACCCGGTTCCGCCGCCACCCACAAACTATTTCCCCTACGTTTTTATCGCCTATCTCGCCATCGGTTTGGTGCTCTATGGGTTTTCCCGGCGAAACATTCGCGTTCCGCAAGCCGATGTCGTAGCCGCACCGGAGGTGCCATGAGTTCGTCCGTCGTCCCTCGCGTAAATCACCGCTACGTTCTTACCCCGTGGTCCGCTCAAGGCTCGCTCAACATGCCGTCGATCGACCGGGCCCAGGGTGTCTATCTCTACGACACCGACGGAAAACGCTATCTCGATCTCTCGGCCGGCCTCGTGGCGGTGAACCTCGGTCACGGCAACGCACACGTTGCCGACGCCATCGCCGCGCAAGCAAAACGCCTGTGCTACGCATCGCCGCAATTCTTTAACGATGCGCGATCGAGCCTCGCCGAACGCCTCTCGGCAATCGGGCCCTGGCCGCAAGGCGCCCGCGTGTTCTTCACGACCGGCGGCGGTGAAGCGAACGAAGATGCGCTGAAAATGGCGCGCGCAATTACCGGACGCCACAAAGTCCTTACCGCGTACCGCTCGTTTCACGGGTCCGCGCCCGGCGCAGGCACGTTAACCGGCGAAAACCGGCGGTGGCCGAACGAGCCCGGAATCCCGGGCGTCGTACGATTTTTTGCACCCTACCCGTATCGAAGCCCGTTTCATACCGAAGACCCCGCGACGGAAGTGCAACGCGCGCTCGAACACGTCGAACTCGTGCTCACCTACGAAGATCCCGCGCGCGTTGCAGCGCTGCTGATCGAACCCGTCGTCGGCACGAACGGTGCGATCGTGTATCCCGATGGGTACCTTGCGGGCCTGCGGGAACTATGCACGCGCTACGGCATCGTCCTCATCTTCGATGAGGTGATGTGCGGATTCGGCCGCACGGGTGCGGCATTTGCCGCGCAGCGTTTCGGCGTGACCCCCGACATCATTACGTTCGCCAAGGGAGTAACGTCAGCTTACGTGCCGCTCGGCGGCGTACTCGTACGGGAGACGCTCGCGCAGACCTTCGACACGACACCGCTCCCATGCGGCCACACGTTCTCAGGACACCCGCTCGCGATGGCCGCTGCCGCGGCTGCGCTCGACGTATACGAGCGCGACGATCTTTTCGCACGCGCACTCACGATCGAAACGTGGCTACGCGACGGTCTCGCAAAGCTCATGAACCGCACTCCGAGCATCGGCGACGTTCGCGGAATCGGCGCGTTCTTTGCAATCGAACTCGTTGCCGACCGCGCGACGCGCGAACCGATCGTCGCCTGGCAAGGACGCGACCCCGGTCCGCTTCCAAAGATCCTCGCGCGGTTGCGCGACCAAGGCGTTTACGCATTTGGACGCTACAACCTCATTCTCATTACACCCCCGCTTACCATCGAACGGCACGAACTCGACGAAGGGCTCGAGGCGCTTGCCGTCGCGTTGACGTAGGAGAACCATGCAAACCACGACCCGTCTTCTCGGGCATTTCATCGACGGCCGCGAGCAGCGCGCCGGAGCGCGCAACGCACCGGTGTGGAATCCGGCGACCGGCGACATACAAGCGCGCGTCGCCCTCGCGGACGTATTCGAAGTCGATGAAGCCGTCTCGACCGCGCGCCGTGCGTTCAAAAAATGGTCGCAAACGCCGCCGCACCGCCGCGCCGCAGTCCTCTTCGCGTTCCGCGAGCTCATGTTCGCAAACATCGACCGACTCGCGAGCGTCATCAGTTCCGAGCACGGCAAAACGCTCGACGACGCAAAAGCGGAAGTCGCCCGAGGCCTCGACGTCGTCGAATTCGCTTGCGGGATACCACAATTACTCAAAGGCGAGTTCAGTGCCGACGTCGGCCGCGACATCGATTCGCATGCGCTACGTCAACCGCTCGGCGTCTGCGCAGGCATAACGCCGTTCAATTTTCCCGCAATGGTCCCGATGTGGATGTTCCCCGTCGCAATTGCCTGCGGCAACACGTTCATCCTGAAACCGAGCGAACGCGATCCATCCCTGGCTCTCGAAATGGCGGCGCTACTCCACGAAGCGGGTTTACCCGCCGGCGTATTCAACGTCGTAAACGGCGACCGCGAAACCGTCGATGCATTGCTCAAGCATGCCGACATCGCCGCCATTAGCTTCGTCGGCTCCACTCCCGTCGCACAGCACGTCTTCACCAAAGCAAACGAACACGGCAAGCGCGTCCAAGCACTCGGCGGCGCAAAAAATCACCTCGTCGTAATGAACGACGCCGACCTCGACGGCGCCGTCGAATCGATCGTCGGAGCCGCCTACGGATCGGCCGGCGAACGCTGCATGGCCGTATCCGTGGTCGTAGCCGTCGGAAACGACGTCGCGGACAAGCTTATCGACCGCATCACAACCCGCATCGCATCGCTCAGAATCGGCGCCGGCGATGCGCCCGGCGTCGAAATGGGCCCGCTCATCACGCGCGAACACCGCGACAAAGTCGCCTCCTACATCGACATCGGCAAGAACGAAGGCGCAACCGTCGTCGTCGACGGCCGCAAAGCAAACGTTCCAACCCGCGGCTTCTTCCTCGGCGCAACCCTACTCGACAACGTAATGCCGCACATGCGCGTCCATCGCGAAGAAATCTTCGGTCCCGTACTCGGCATCGTGCGAGTAAACACGCTCGATGAAGCGCTCGACCTCATCTCCGCGCACGAATTCGCAAACGGCGCCTCGATCTTCACGCAAAACGGCAGCACGGCGCGCTACTTCGAACGCAACGTAGCGGCGGGCATGGTAGGCATTAACGTCTCGATCCCCGTCCCAATGGCGTTCCACAGCTTCGGCGGCTGGAAGCACTCGCTCTTCGGCGACTACCACATCCACGGGCCCGAAGGCGTCCGCTTCTACACCCGCCTCAAAACGGTCACCGCGCGATGGACAGCTGCAACGGATGCATCCGGACACTTTGCAATGCCCGTCCATCGGTAACCCGGTAAATAATGCCCGGCGTGCATTTTGCGATGCGGGTGCGCCGCTCTTTTAAAGTTGGGGGTGAACCTATGCTCGGTGGGAAGCGTGCAGTTTTTTCAGACCGCGCAGGCTGCGCGCTTCAAAACTTCGTTCCTCTGAAAAAGTGCTCGAGCTAAAAAGACCGCACGAAGCGGTCTTTTTGGCGCCTTCCCACCGAGCATAGGTTCACCCCAACTTTAAAAGAGCGGCGCACCCGCATCGCAAAATGCTTCATGCCCGCTTTTGTTTTATGTTGTAGTCCGCAAGAATTTCCCGGGCAGCTGCGATTCCGGTTGACGCGGCGCCTTCCATGAAGCCTTGGTTTTCGACGGAGGTGTGCTCGCCGGCGAAGTGTACGCGGCCTTGGGGAGCGCGTTCGTATCCGGCGAATTTCGTGTATTGGCCGAGAAGCCAACACGAATAGGTTGCTTGCAGGTTGGGATCGACTTGGGCATTTCCGAATGTGGCCTTGCCGTTCCAGTGTTTTGATACGCCGGGCCAGATTTTCTCGAGTTCGCCGAAATATTTGTCGACTTGGCGACGCACGGCTGGGGACTCATCGATATGCGCGTAAGGCATCGGTGGGGTGTCGATGAGAGCCGCGGTTCCTGCGGTAAAGCGTTCGATGATTCCGTATGGGCTGTTTTGTCCGAGTGAGAAATCGACGGAATTTTGGAAACCGGCATCGGTCCAGATTTGGCCGGTTGTGGGGTGCTCCCATGGTCCGGGGGCGTACCAGGGTTTGTCGTGAAACTGCATTTGTAGTTTTGTGTGCATTCCGTAGCCGAGCTGTTCGATCGCGACTTTTTTTAGTGAATCGAAGCCGGCGCTGCTGTAGTCGACGCCGCGAAGGGTTGTGAACGGAAGCGCTAGGACGACGCGGTCGAAGAGCTGCGTGACGTCACCGTGCGCAGTCGAGAAGCGTAGCGCGTACGCGCCGTTGCTTTTGCGGGAAAGCGCAACTAGGCGATGTTGAAGGTTGATGCTGCCTTTGGCTAGCGTCGCTCCGATCGCCGTGGGCAAGCGTTGATTTCCCCCTTTGATGTTGTAGCGTTGATCGGAATATCCGAGGACGTTCATCTCGCCGCCGTTTGCGTCGTACCGGCTTTGGCTGGCCAGCATGTAGACGAGATTGAGCGAGCTTTGTCGGGACGCATCGACGCCGTACTCGTTCATGAGTGCCACGTCGATCAGCGCTCCGAATTTTGATTTGCGGCCGCCGGGGACGTAGCGGTCGATCCATTGCGATAGGCTGATGTTGTCGAGGCGGCGTGCCTCTGCAGTCGCGGAATTGTAGGTCGTTTGCGGGCCGATTTTTGATGATTGTTCTCGTAGCGTTTTGTAGACGGGCGCGAAGTCGCGATCGGCTTGGGTCATCAGATAGTGGGCATTCTGTATGAATGCCGTGTCGCGTGCGTGCGGCTTGAGCGGGGCGAGCGCATCGTCGAGGGGGAGATGAAAACGTGCTGCGAGGGCTCGCATCGTGTGATGATTGGAGTCGATCATCGCGCCGCACCACTCGGTGTGCTCGCCTCCGTCCCAGTACGATGTCTCCGAGTGCATCCGGCCGCCGAGGCGCGATGAAGACTCGAAGACCGCTGCATCAATTCCGGCATCGCGCAGTGTCATCGCACACGATAAACCGGCGATTCCGGCGCCGATAACGGCGACGCGCTCGCTGCCGGCGGCGAGCGACGTTCCGTAGGTAAAAGCGGGCGAGAGAATGATTCCGGCAGCACTTGCGGCCAGCATCTGCGCGAACGCTGCGCGGCTCATTTCGGGTGGACGCGAAGCATCGGCGCGCCCCAATCGTTGGAGCGCGCTCACGACGGGGGTTCTCGCCATTACAGCTTTATCTCCAAATTAGCCGTTAATTGAAACGGCTGTTTTGCCGACGAAATACCGACTTGCGTGTTGTTGAACCAGATCCCGTACGGATAGGCAACTTGCACCGGCGTCACCGACGGCGACAAGAAATTTCCCGAGGGCGGTAGGATGTTCGACGGAAGGCTCGAGTACCAACACGCGGTTGGGGTGTCCCACGCGTATCCTTTTTGTCCACACCGGTTGAAGATATTCGAGGCGATCAGCGTTAGGGACGCGCGGTCGCTGACGTCGTAAGAGACTTGGAGGTTGGCTGAGAATTGCCAGGGTTCTTTGAGCGAACCCAGGCTATCGAATTTGTATCCCGTGTACTTATCGGGAATAAAGATCGCGCCGCCGCTGCCGCAACTTACCCCAGGCGTGTCGGGCGTCGCGGCCGGATTGGCGGCGCACGCTTGCGGCACATATCCGGGAATCGAGAGCGGCGAGCCGTAGTACGAGCCGGAGTTGTACGAGAAGGTCGGCGTGACCGCGAGTTTCTTATGGCGATAGTTGAGAATGAACGTTGCGACGTTCGGTACGGCGTAGCTGTTCGCGCTCGCAAAGGCGCTCGGAATAACGTCGTACGGAACGTACGACGCTTTGGGATCCATCAGGGGCTGCGTTTGATACGGGCACGCCGAACCGGCGGTTTGGCAGTAGTACGGATTGGCGACGTTGAGCCCCGGCGTCGTCGTGCTTCCGAGCGACGCTGCGGCATTTCCCGCGTAGAGGTTGCCGCCGCATTGTTGCGAGCCCGCAGCCGGTTGACCCGGCGCGCATCCGAATGTGTACGAGTTGTATTGTTCGATCGAGCGGTTCAGCACGTCGATGATGTTGAGCCCGTTTGACAGGCTTGCGTAGCGGGTGTGCGTGTTGGTGTACGTGTACGAGAGTTGCGCGGAGAGACCGTCGCGGGAAAAATCTCCGAGCTGCGCCGAAACTTCGAGACCGTATGCCGTGAGCGTGCCCACGTTGATACCGGCCAGCGTTCCTCCGAGCGCGCTGATATTGAGGTATTGCAGTTGATTCTTGGTCGTGCGATAGAACGGCGACAGCTTGACCGAAAGACGCGTGCCCGGGATCCGATGCTCGTACGAAAAGTCGAGGTTGTTCGATGTGTCCGCGACGACGTCGTGAACGGGCGACGTATATCCGAGCGACGCAAACTGATTGAGAAACGTCGGAAGATCTTGCTGGAAGGTGTTGTATTCCTGATACGACGTTGCCGCCGCACGGGCGTATTTTCCGTACGATGCCCGTAGGACGGTATACGGGTTGACCGTATATGTTGCCGCGATTCGCGGCTGGAATACCGTGTCCGCTTTATTTCCCCCCGATGAATTCGTAAAGTTCGCGGGCGAATATCCTGCGGGGCACGGGTCGAACGTCGCTCCGTTCCAGCGAGACACGTTGTCGACGCCGGGCGCGGTGCAATTTTCGTTGTTGAAGTTTTCGAACCAGAACGCCCGTGCGGGGTAGTTCGTCGCCAAATCGTTGAGCTTGTAGGCAAAATGATCGACGCGAGCTCCCAAGTTGATCGTAACTTTATCGTTTGGACGCCACACGTCGGTAATCGCGGCCGAGCTGAAATACGGTGTCACGTTGTCGACTTGCGCGTCTTGACCGTTTTCCGTCATCAGCCAATGGGCGTGTTGGTTCACCGCGTTAGGGCCGGCGACCGGCGTACACGTTCCCGTTGCCGCGCAGTCTCCCGGAGTAAGCGCACCCGGCGAGCCGACGTTTGCGGCGTCATAGCACGACCACGGAGCTCCGGTAGTGTAGTTGTAACAGTGCCCGTCGTTTCCCACGTAGTTCGAAATGATGTTTCCGAACTGCCCCGTGTTCGGAAAGCCGAACGTCGAATCGAACGTCGCGTTATACGTTTGCAGCTTTTGCGTTTGATAGGAAAGCGAAGCGGTCAAAAGGTGTTGGCGCGAGAGGTCGTTGGAATAGATGAGGCTTCCGCCGTACACGTGCCCGACCACTTCGTAGTCGGAGAGCGTCGCACCGAACGTTTGCTGCGAGCTGTTCGGCCCGTTGAGAAACCAGTCGGTGTACTCGCTATAGCCGATCGCACGCAGATAAGAACGATCGTTGATGTTCTTTTGGTATTGGAACTTGAGTACGCCGTAGTCGTTGCTCCCGCCGTCACTTTGATTGGGGTCGACGAACGAGTTCGGAGTTCGTCCGCTCGGGCTGCTAGGGTATGGCGCGGCAACGATTTGCGAGGGATCGGGCGGAGCAAAGAGTTTTCCGTTGTACGCGATGCCGTCGAGCCACGTCACCGGCGGGTTGCCGAGGAAATTTTCGGAACTATTGAATTTCCCGAAGATGCTTCCGGCGACGTAGAGCATTTGGATGTCGTCGCGCATGTCGTTCGAGCGATGCGGAACGGCCAGATGGAGATTGATCACGGCTTCGCGGTCTTCGTTGATGTCCTGGGTCCAACTATTTCCCGGGCTCGCCTGAAAACCAAAGGGCGTCGAACATGGGCCGACGAGCGGGTACGCTCCGCAGCTACCGTCGAGAATGTTGTAGGACGAGTTGCTCGTTGGGACGCTGAGCGGATAGAAATACAGCGGGTCGGAGACGCCGTTGTGTTGATCGCCGTAGCGATATTGCTGATCGGCACCGGCTAGCCCGACGTAGTATGAAAAACGGCGGTCGGGTGTCGAGCCGCCGGCCTCCGCAGAAAACTTGTGATAGAACGACGGCCCGCCCGTCCCCAGATTAAACGTCATGTAACCGGGCGCGGTACCGGTTTTAATCACCTGATTGATGTAGCCGGCGAGCCCCGGCGAGTCGGAGGTCGCGGGCGTGCCGCCCGTATAGACTTGCACTTCTTGTTGGCCGAGTGCAGAGAGCGTGACGATCGGAGCGCCGTCGGATTCGCGAATGACGGGAACGCCGTCGAATTCGTAGGCAACTTGATCGTAGTCGCCGCCGCGGATGAAAACGCTTTGATACCAGCCTTGCTGCCCCGAAGGAATGCTGACTCCCGGAACGCTCGCGATTGCACCATAGGCTTGATCCAAACTTCCGGCGCCGCCGAGTGCTTTCGACGCGCGCTGGGCCGCAGGGTTAACGGAATAGACGTCGCTCGTCGTGCCCGAGCGGACGAGACTTCCGGCGCCGACGGAGCGCGTCGTTGCGATCGTTTTGAGCGCGGTTTTCAACGAGAAGTTTGCCGTACTCGATTGGTCGGCGAGAATCGTTTGTCCCGGCTGTGAGAACGGCTCGTATCCGCTTTTTTGAATGCTGACGGTGTACGTATCCGGGCCGAGCGAAATGAACGAGTACGAGCCTTTCGCGTCGGTGACGGCCGATGCGGTTTGCGAAGCCGCGTAGACTTGTACGGTCGCGCCGGCAACCGGCGCGCCGGTAGCCGAGTCCGTTACTCGACCGGTGAGGCTGCCCGTGGTGCCCGCCACGGCGGAAAACGTCGCGGAAAGCACTGCTAGCAAAACGGCCGCTGTGAAGCGTTTGAACAAAAGCTCTTCCTCGCTGATCAGGGGTGTACGGCTAGATTTCCATCAAGTCTATCTCGATAGGAATCCTTAAGCCATGTTGCACTTTGACAAAACGCGCCCTGTTTTCTGGGTTCGAAGCACAACTACCATTCGCGGTTCCCGGCATCGAGCAGGCGGGCCGCGAGCTGAAGCCGGAACTGCACGTCGGCATCGCCGAGATCGATTCCAAGAATTTCGCTGACCCGGTCGAGCCGGTACCGCAAGGTATTGGGATGGATGCTCAGCGCCTCGGCCGCGAGGCGAAAACGAAAGCCGTGGCGCGCGAGGGAAAGCATTGCTTTCGCCAGCTCGCGTCCGTTTTTGCGATCGCGCAAGGGGCGGAAAAAGCCCTCCAGAAACGTCTCGCGCGCCGAGACGTCACCCATCAGGACGCGAGGCACGAGTAAATCGTCGTAGGTACATAGCGCGGGCCGATCCCGGTAGCTCAAGAGCGAGAGCGCTTCGCGATAGCTCGTGCGCGCGCCCTCGGCGCCGAGGTGTTTGCGGCCGAGTACGATGGAAATCGATCCGTCCCCCGCCGCGTCCCGGATCGTCTCCGGCTCGACGCCGGGCGGCAATAAAAATGGAACGAGATTTAGAGAGACCGTCACGAGCGCTTCGCGGCCGGCGCGCCGCAGCGCGTCGCGTACGGCCTGGGCGACGCGATCGCGCCGCATCATGCCCGGCCGATCGAGCGGCAGTTCTTGCGGGATCGAAATGATGCCGACGCGATAGTTCGCCTGCGGATCGAAACCTAAGAGGCGCACGCGTTCGTCGGCGATCGGTTCACGTCCGGGCTCGGTCTCCAACAACGAGAGGAAGGACGCATACCCGAGGCGCGCCTGGGTTTCTGTTAAATCGCGTTGATGCGCGATATGAATAGCGGCAACGAGCGCGGCGTGCTCCGCTGCGCGATGATCCAACTCGGAAAGCGGCTCTTTCCCTTCAAGAATCCAAACGACGCCGACCAACTCCGAGCCGACGCGCACGGGACAAACGACGCGCGCCGCAAGTCCGATATCGGGCATTGCGGCAATTCGCAGCGGTTTTTCCGTCGAACGAATGCGCCGGTTGAGCCCGGAACGCTCGAGCGTACCGATCGTTGCGAGCGGACTCTTTCCGGCGGCGAGCGTTTCCCGCCGAACGTCGTCGAGCTGATCGTCGATCGTTGCCGATGCGAGCAACTTCCCGTCGGGATCTTCGAACGTCACCGAACGAACAATCAACGAACTCAACTCGCGCGCTAGGTCGTCGAGGGTCGCATCGCGGGCCGCAGCGCGCGTTAATGCCCGGTGGATTTGCTCCGAGCGTTCGATAATTGCATACGGCTCCATCACGACGGATCGATGCAACTCCTCCATCAGTTGCGCGAAGGGGACCTCAAAGGGAATCTCGATCAGCGGCAGACTCGATGCGTCGGCTTGCGCGCGTGCGGCCGATGAGAAGTGTTCGACGAACTTGGGAACGGCCATAATCACCCCGGCAACGCCGGCGGTGGCAAGATCGGCAATCTGCCGGCGTTCCCGGCTCTCGTCTTTCGGCCAGCTATAGCCCGTGGTGAGCAGCAGAAACCCCGGCCGCATCCACTGCACGGGGTCGGGCATGTCGACGACGTGCGACCAAAGGACCTGGCGGTCGGTCCCCCGGGCTCCCGCAACGACAACGCCGGTAGCCATCGACGGAAGGTTCAGGACGTCCGAGAACTTCACGTATCGCCTCGCTTCTGTGCTGAAATACGAAGGTTTGGCAAAAAATTGTGCCATAAGTACGTGGAGTTCCTACAAAAGGGCCGTTAGGCTAGGGGAATGCAGGCCGTGAGTTCCCGCAATGCCGACATCGCCAAGCGCCGCGCCGAGAGCGTTCCGCGCGGGGTTGGGTGCGTTCATCCGATTTCGGTAGCTCGCGCTTGCGGCGCCCGCGTGTGGGACGTCGACGGCCGCGAGTACCTCGATTTTGTCGGCGGCATCGGC
>JBDTFK010000174.1:0-3302 GCA_039937995.1 Vulcanimicrobiaceae bacterium
GCCTTGCCGGCCGGAATCTGTAGGCCGATTTTGCCTACGACCTTCTTAGCCATTGTTTCTCCTTAGTGATGCGTCGCCCGAAAGCGATGCGTCTGCCCCTGCAATACAATCTCGACGAGCCGGGGTCAATCTCGCGAGAATTCCTAGACTTTTTCCACCTGGAAGAACTCTAGTTCGACGGGGGTTTCGCGGCCGAAAATTGAGATGAGCGCGCGTAACCGTTCTTTTTCGGGAGCGATTTCGTCCACCACGCCCGTGAAATCGAAGAACGGGCCAGACGTAACCTTGATACGATCGCCTTTTGCGAAGTCGATCTTGAGCTTGGGGGCTTCGATACCCATCTGCTTCAAAATGGTCTTTACTTCTTTTTCTTGGAGCGGAACCGGCTTTTCGCCGGGTCCCGGGCTACCCACGAATCCCGTGACGCCCTGCGTATTGCGCACGACGTACCACGACTGATCGTCCATGATCATTTCGACCAGCACGTATCCGGGAAACACTTTTTTCGGCGTGATCTTTCGCTTGCCGTCTTTGAACTCGACTTCATCTTCCATCGGAACGAGCACGCGGAAAATCTTGTCCTGCATACCCATCGAATGGATACGTCGCTCGAGATTCGCCTTGACTTTGTTCTCGTACCCGGAATACGTGTGAATCACGAACCAGTTGCGGTTGTCTTTTTTCGCCTGGGTCGCGCGCTCTTCACGCTCCTCCGGCGTTATGCTTCCGTCGGCAACGTCCGCGTCCTCGAAGCCGTCCGCAAAAGGGGCCTCAACGGGCGCGGTTTCTCCGGCATTCTCCGATGGGGTTTCCATTTCCGAGGGTTCCCGGTCTGCCTGGGCCGCCGTACCGTCGTGGTCGCGTTCAATTTCTAGCATGTTATAGATTGATCAGATGGAGCTGGCTGAAGAGCCAGCCGAAAACTTGGTCGGCCACGTATGTGAAGAGACCGATGCTGACGACGAGCAGAACGGTGAGTATGGTCGCAGATACCCACTCGTCGCGGGTTGGCCACGTTACGCGTTTGAGTTCGGTGACCACGCTTGCCACGAAATCGTTGCCGCGCATCGACTGTGCCGTTGTCTTGGCCGCCGAAGCGCCTCGACTTACCGCACCCTTTTTTTGCTCGTTCACAGAACGTTGTCTCCCGGAAATAAACTTGGCAGGGCGGACAGGACTCGAACCTGCAACCGACGGTTTTGGAGACCGCAACTCTACCAATTGAGCTACCGCCCTCGGCACTCGACCGGTCGCCCTACAGCGGCGGCCGGAAAATTACTTGGTTTCGCGGTGAGAACGATGGCACCGGCAAAAGCGGCAATACTTGCTCAACTCTAACCGATCCGTCGTTTTTTGTTTATTTTTTTGCGTATTATAGTTGCGACGTTTGCACTCCGTGCAAGCCATAACAACCATAACTCGATTTTCTTTTTTTGCCATTTCAGTCTACCATGACACACATAAAATAAACGGACCGGCGGTCCGTTCAGCAACCAATGCTAACACAGCGGCGAGGGAGGCCGCAAGGGATTTTCGCGGGGAATTTGCGCCCAGGCCGGAATCGAACCGGCAAGCGACCCCTCCTCAGACCCGATCGTCACGCCGAAGCCTGCCCAAGCGCGCGGTCGGTCGCGAGGAACGTTCCGGGAAGAGCCGCGAGCTCGAGCGGGGGCGAGAACAAGAAGCCCTGCGCGTGGCACACGCCGAGTTGGCGCAGTATCTCAAGTTGCTCGTTCGTTTCGACCCCCTCGGCGACGGTCCGGTACCCGAGCGTTACTGCCAGGGCGACGATACTTCTCACGATTGCGACGGCCTGCGGATCGGTCGCGAGCGCCGAGGTGAAGGAACGATCGATCTTCACGCCCGCGATCGGCAACTGGTGCAGGTAGGCAAGCGAAGAGTGCCCCGAGCCGAAATCGTCGAGAATGATCTGAAAACCGTTGCTACGCAATTCATCGAGCGTCTTGTGCGCCTGCGCGGTATCGATCATCGCCGCGGTCTCCGTAATTTCGAATTTGATACGTTCGACCGGCAGATGATGATCGCGCAATACGGCGAGAATACTTGCTGCGAGCCCGGGGGAGGTGAGATCGACCGCCGAGATATTGACGGCGACGGTCGCGTCGGGGAAGCGATCGAAAAGCGTCGCAGCATCGCGACAGACCCCGGCAAAAACCAGCGCATCGATCTGCGGGACAAGTCCGTGCCTCTCCGCGTATTCGATGAACTCCACCGCACCCACAACGCCTCGGCCCGGCTTATTCCAGCGGGCCAGAGCTTCGAACGAGACGACCGAGCGTGTGTCGATGTCGACAATCGGTTGATAGTAAGGAACGAATTCGTTTCGCTCGATCGCGTGGCGCAGGTCGCGATCCATCTCCGATTCTACGACGACTTGGCGACCCATTGCCGCATCGAAGATTGCGTAACGACCCCTGCCGTTGCGTTTTGCGCTGTACATCGCAATATCGGCGTCACGCAGCAGGTCTTCCGGGCGCCCGTAGCCGGGATCAACGAGAACCACACCGATCGATGCGCCGCTATATACCGCTTGTCCATCGAGCATCATCGGCTCACGAAGAGCAGCCAGTATTCGGTCCGCAACCGCGGCCACCGAGGACCCGGTCTCAAGCAGCACGACGAATTCGTCACCTCCCACGCGAGATATCGATGCGTGCGCGGGCAAAACATCGCGCAAACGCGTCGCGATGATTATGAGGAGTTCGTCGCCGGCAAGATGCCCGCGCGTGTCGTTGATAACGTTGAAGCGATCGAGGTCGATGAAAAAGACCGCGTAGCGGGTTGAATTGCCGGTCTGCGCGATCGCTTCCGAGGCTCGTTCCCAGAAGGCGGCCCGGTTCGGTAGACCCGTAAGCGCATCGGAATACGCGGCCTTGCGCAGTCCAGCCTCCACATGTCTTGCGATAACCATTTCGTTTTCGAGACGCGCGCGCTCGCCTTCGAGCGCGATTGTCGCTTCGCGCGAGCGACGGTACAAGACGATTCCCACACCGACGATTCCCGCAAAGAGCCAGACAAGGCCGCCCAAAATTACGCTGCTCGAAATCATCGTTCGATTCGACGCATAGAGCGCCGCGGCGTCCGTCGAAAGATGCAGCAACGCTACGGAGTAGCGAAGTGGCATCGTGCGTTCTATTCGCGACGACGTATCGCGCGGGAGCCGCGCGGTACCGAGCAACCAGGAACGATCGCGCGTGCTCTCGACATAACCGATATCGCCCGGCGCAAGCGTGGAAGTCAGCATTGATTTGAAGGTTGCCGTAAGCGCGTCGACGGAAAAG
>JBDTFK010000175.1:0-3848 GCA_039937995.1 Vulcanimicrobiaceae bacterium
GAGCCCGAACACGGTTCCCTCGAGGATTGCAAGATTCAGGTCGTCTACCGCGACCTTTTGGCCGTAGCGCTTCGTGAGATGGTCGAACTCTAGTGCGGTCATGATTTTTCTCGCTTTTTCAACTGCCCCGGTACGTCTTGGCAAGCGCGTCGAGCATCAGGCGCGTCACGTCGTTTTCGTCGATTCCGAGCGAGCGCGCCTCGCGGACGGCGGCTTCGATAGAACGGCGCACGATGTCGTCGGCGTTGGCTTTGGCCGCGCTAGCCACGCCGTTGCCCCGGATAAAAGAGCCGCGGCCCGCGTGGCTCTCTATGATGTCAAGGTGCTCCAGCTCCCGAAGGGCGCGCGAAACGGTCGCCGGGTTCACGACGAGGGTGCTTGCGATGAACTTTACGCTCGGAAGCTGCTCGCCGGGTTGTAAAACGCCGACCGCTACGGCCCGCCGTATCTGGTCGACGATCTGCAAATAAACCGGAAAACCGCTTCGGGCGTCCACATGAAGATGTAACGGCATATCAGTTCAGTAATGTACTACCTGAGTAGTACATTAGAAGCAAACGGAGAGCGTGTCAAGCCCCCAATTCGAGCGTTCTAGACCCGGTTTTCTTCGGGAGCTACCCCATCGATATGCGCGAGCCAGAAATCGAACGACGCACGCGCTTGCGCTTCGAGCATCGCATCTCCGGGAATGACTTCCCGGTCGAGCTGACGGTGCAACGTCGTTCGCGCGCCATAGTTCGTATCCATCACGACGTCGGCGGCAATCACGGATTCTAACACGCGCGGCTCCAAGCGCGTATCCGGCGGCAGAGTACTGATGACGATCTCCGGAGGATTGTCGTACGGCCACGTTTTTGCGTCGTATCGCGTGCAGGCCGCATCGACTTTTTCGGGATCTCTTCCCCAGACGAACGTGTAAGCGTCGTTCTCTTCCAACTGCGCGAGGATCGCGCGCGCGGTAGCCCCATAGCCGAGAATACCGATGCGCTTTAGCGAAACGGATGCTTCATCGATGATCGACTCGAGCGCGGCACGCGCGCCGATACCGTCGGTGTTGTGTCCAAGAATCTCGCGTCCAAAGAAAATCGTGTTTACCGCCCGCGCCCGCTCCGCTTCTTCGGTCAGCGTATCGCACGCGCGCATCACGTCTTCCTTAAGCGGAAAGGTGACGTTTACGCCGTTATATCCGTCAATTCGCATGCGGCGAACGACCGGTATGACATTGGGAGCCGGCGTTCGGATCGCGACGTAGCTTCCGTCGATCTGCGCCTCGCGCATGAAGCGCCGGTGCAGTTCCGGGCTTCTGCTATGGTCCACGGGGTCGCCGATAACCGCGAGTTTCATCGAGGCCCGTGCGGGAGCATGAACTTTTCTATGTAGCGAAATACCCGCGTGATCGGAAAGTCCTTCGATTCGATCGGTACGGTTAGAACCGTATACAAACCGCAGAGTTTTCCGGCAAGCACGTCGGTAAAGAGTTGATCGCCGACAACCGCGATGTGCTCGTGTTGCATGTCGAGCATCTTTATCGCGCGCATGACGCCGAACGGCAGCGGCTTGAGCGCGTTCGGAATGCATGGGATGCGCAGTTGTTCGGCAATGCCGGTGACGCGCGCGGTAAAGTTATTCGACACCATCACCATTTTGAAGCCGCGATCGTGCGCCCGCTCGACCCACGCGAGGTGATCGGCGCAGAGTTCCTTTTCGCGGAAGCCCATGAGCGTATTGTCGAGGTCGACAATCAGGCCGCGAATACCCGATTCTTCCAACTCTTCATGAGGGACGTCGGCAAGCCGGCTAACGTAGCGGTCTGGACCCAACATTGGCAACACCGTTGCACGCCTATCCCCGGTATCCTCGGAAGCCTCCACAGGCTCTCCACGACCGCGGGGATTCCTCCCCGACGAATCCTCCGATATTTGTCTGCATCCACAACCGTACCACAAGGAGTTGTGCGGGACGACCACAATATCTTGTGTTAATGAAAACGGTGTGACACAATAAGTGCCCCACCGCAGCCCCGGCGCCGATCACCTGTCACCGTAGACTCCGCAAGGGGTATAGCGAACGGGTGTTCGACCACCGGCCCCGAAGATCACGGATCCCAAAAATTTTCCTCACGCGAGCAAGGAGCAGCTCATGAAGTTTCGCCGCCTATATTCCACCCCCGACGAGCCGTACGCAGGTCTCGTCTTTGAGGCCCGAAGCTCCCGGATCGTCAACCCGGACGGATCGGTGATTTTTGAGGCTAAAGACGTTATGGTGCCGACCGGGTGGAGCCAGGTGGCGGTCGATGTCCTCGCCCAGAAATATTGCCGCAAGGCGGGGGTGCCCACCAAAACGGTTCGTGTCGAGGAAGCGGACGCGCCGCGGTGGCTTTGGCGCTCGGAACCGGCTCCGGATTCTACGTTCGGGCCGGAGCGCGATTCTCGCGAGGTTTTCAATCGTCTCGCCGGCTGCTGGACGTATTGGGGCTGGAAAAACGGTTACTTCGATACTGAAGACGATGCGCTCGTTTATCACGACGAAATGTGCTCGATGCTCGCGCGCCAGATCGGCGCCCCGAATTCGCCGCAGTGGTTCAACACCGGTTTGCATTGGGCCTACGGCATTTCCGGTCCGTCGCAGGGGCATTACTTTGTCGACCCGCGCAGCGAAGAAGTGCTGCGATCGGCAAACGCGTTCGAACACCCGCAAGTTTCCGCGTGCTTGCCTCATCATGCGCTCGTCTCCACTCCAGACGGTCCGATACCGATTGGAGATATTGTCGACGCACAAATGATCGGGCAGCTCGTCTACGACAATGATGGAATTACGCGTGTCGTCGCCGCTGTTCCCAACGGAATCAAAGATGTAGTCAGAGTAAATCTCTCCAACGGCAACTACATTGAAGCGACATCCGATCATCGAGTTTTGGTTCGCACCGATACGACCAGTGCAGTTAAGTGGAAGCAAATCGACGAATTACAGTCCGCCGATCGGTTGATTGAAAAAACAATGACTGCTATTCTGAAGCGGTCCGAATCCTTCGAAGACAGTGCCGAAGCGTCCCTTTCGGGCCGTCATGAACCCACGCGCGTCGAAGCCGGTTCAATTGCCGTCCTTCCCAGGTCCGTCGAAATAGCTCGACGCCGATACTACGGATTCGTAAGCGAAGAAAAAAGCGCAAAGATGCTTGCGGGGTTTCTGCCGCCCGAAGAGCAGGCACGAAAAGAGCGATTGCTAACCGTTGAATCCGTCGTTTCGCTTGGAAGCATGCCGGTCTACGATATTCAAACTGAAAGCGGTAGCTTTTTAACGCGAAACGTCGTCGTCCATAACTGTTTCATCCTCTCGATCGAAGACGACCTCGTAAACGAGGGCGGCATCTTCGACGGACTCGTACGCGAAGCGCGCATTTTTAAGGGCGGCTCAGGTTCCGGCGCAAATTTCTCAAAGATTCGCTCGGCCGGAGAAAAACTCACGGGCGGCGGTACGTCGAGCGGCTTGATGTCGTTCCTCAAAGTATTCGATCGCGCCGCGGGTGCAATTAAATCCGGCGGTACGACCCGCCGTGCGGCAAAGATGGTGGTGCTCAACGCCGATCATCCCGATATCGAAGAATTCGTCAATTGGAAAGTCAAGGAAGAGCGCAAGGTCGCCGATCTCGTGATTGGATCGCGCATGCTCGAAGCGCAGATGAATGCGATTATGACCGCGGCGCACGACACGCGCATTCCGGAACACGCACGTCTCGATATCGCGCTGAACCCCCATCTTCGCAAAGCGCTACGCGACGCAACGCGAGCCGGCGTACCCACCGGCTCGACGCAGCAGGCATTGGACTATGCAAAACAAGGCTACACGCG
>JBDTFK010000176.1:0-25883 GCA_039937995.1 Vulcanimicrobiaceae bacterium
CCGGGGATCGATTTCGTCGCTAGGTCCTGCGGTAGCGGATAGACGTCCATCGTGTCGTGATCGGTGATCGAAAACGCCTCGATGGCGGACTCGCGCAGGAACGCGAACATTTCGGGCGGCGTCCAAACGCCGTCCGACGTCGTGGTATGGAGATGAAAATCGACGTGCGGCACGGGACGAAGATTGGACCCCGGCGGCCGCCAGTCCGCTTTTCGGGCGATGCGTCTTTAGCTGTCATTCTCGCCGGGTTCGTAGTAGTGCCGGCCGCGCAGATTCTCGGGCAAGTTCTCTTGTTTTACGTCGTAATCGTCGTGCGCGTAGTGGTAATTTTTGCCGTAGCCGAGTTGCTTCATAAGCCCCGTCGGCGCGTTGCGTAGATGCAGCGGCACCGGATCGTTTCGCGTTGCTTCAACGTCGTGTAGCGCCGCCGAATACGCCCGGCCGACGCTATTACTTTTCTTTGCTTTCGCGAGATAGAGCGTCGCGTGCGCGAGCGGGTAAAAACCTTCGGGCATGCCGACGAAATGCACCGCTTGCTGCGCCGCCATTGCGACTTGAATGCCCTGCGAGTCCGCGAGACCGACATCTTCCGATGCGAGGATAACCAAACGGCGCGCGATGAAGAGCGCGTCCTCACCGCCGTCGATCATACGCGCAAGCCAATACACCGACGCATCGGGGTCACCCCCGCGAATGCTCTTGATAAACGCGCTTACCGTGTCGTAGTGAGCTTCGCCGCCTTTGTCGTACGTCGAACCACGTTTCTGTAAGGCTTCCATCACGAGCGTACGATCGATTCTTCGGACGCGATCGATTTCAGGAGCCGTGGCGGCCGCGAATTCCAGTGCATTGAGGGCGATGCGCGCGTCGCCGTTTGCGTAGCCGATCAGCGCTTCGCGCGCGTCGTCACCTATGGCAAGCGCTGCTGCCCCGAGGCCGCGCTCCTTGTCGCTAAGCGCGCGATCTACAATCGTACCGATGTCGTCGTCGCTCAATTGCTTCAACACGAAGACACGTGCGCGCGATAGAAGCGCAGAATTGACCTCAAAGGACGGGTTTTCCGTCGTCGCGCCGATCAGCGTGATGGTACCGTCTTCAACGTAGGGAAGCACCGCGTCTTGCTGAGCTTTATTGAAGCGGTGGATTTCGTCGATAAAAAACACGCTTCGCTGCCCGAGTTTTTTGCGTCCCTGCGCCTCGGCCACGACTTTGCGCAAATCGGCAACACCGGCACTAACGGCCGAAAGTTGCGAGAAATGCGCCCCGGTACTCCGCGCGACGATTTCCGCAAGGGTCGTCTTTCCGGTGCCCGGCGGGCCCCAGAGAATCATCGACGGAACCTTATCGCTTTCGATTGCGCGACGTAAGGCGCGACCCGGCGCGACGATATCGGGCTGCCCGACGTACTCGTCGATCGTTCGCGGACGCATCCGCGCCGCCAGTGGTGCCGAGGCGTCCACCTCGCTCTTCCGCCCACCGGAGACTTGCTCCGGGCTCATCGAATGGGTGGGAAAGAGCGTCGGATCCATTACAATCGCGGCGTCGGCGACGGCGTCGCCTGCGGCGTCGATTTTACCAGCGGATTCTTGATATGGATCGGACGCGGCGTTGCGAAATGCGGGCTGACCTCGCTTGGAAACTCCATCGTCACGTTTCCCTCCGCGTGCGCGAGCCCCGTAACCGTGTTATACCGAACGTGATCGGCGACCATGTTGCGGTCGCCTTGAACGATATGCACGTTACCTTCCAAATATAAATCGTGTGCGGCGTCGTTGAGCGTGCCTTTCGCGGCGTCTACCGTTGTGTCGGCCTGCACGTAGTGCACGTTTCCGATCGCCGTATATATTTTTGCCGCGCCGTCAATTTGCACCTGATCGGCCGTTAGCGTCGCGGGGCCGCGCGAGTTCGTCGGCTTGGTATCGGATAGGCCGGCAAAATTTCCTTGACTGTCGTGCATGACGACATGACCAAAGAGCGACATTTTTTTGGTCTTAAAATTCCCGCTGGCGCGGTCGCCGGTTATGTCGCCGCCTTCGCGCGTCATCTCGACCTTATTCGGCGTGCTGAAGTCGCCGGTCTTAAAGCCGACGTCGACCGACGACATGTGTACCGTCCACACGCCGACGTTGAGCGTCGTACCGGATCCCGGCGTCGCCTGCGCGCTAGGCGAAGGCTTCGGAGACGGCGCGGGCTTCGGAGTCGCGGCAAGAAGCGCGGCCATCGCAAGAAGAGCTAAGGATCGAATCATGTTTGCGTACGCACCTTGATCGTATGACGTTCGAGCGGTCCGAGGAGTTCGCTTAAGCGCTCAAATGAGATAGCGCCGACGTGCAGCAGGCGAGGTGGTGTAACGGTGAGATCCACGATCGACGATTCGAGATCGTATCGCGGCGGCCCGTGCTCGATGAGCAAATCGGTTGAAGCCAAATTCTCGAGGTTGTCTCCGCCACGGTATTGCGGCCGGTCGATCAGGTTCGCGCGCGAAACCGCCAGCGGGCCGCAGCGGTCGAGAATCGCCGTGGCGAGCGGGTCGTCGGGAACGCGAAGGCCGAGCGTCGGCAAACCGGCGGTTACCTCATCGCTAATAAACCCGGGCTTACGCACGATCAACGTGACGGGCCCGGGCAGCAATCGCTTTGCGGCGAGCGGTGCGAGCGGATTCGCGCGCGCAAACTCGAGAAATTCCGCCGGAGTAGCGACGTATAACGTCAACGGCTTGTGATCCGGATGTCCCTTCGCCCGATAGATGCGGTCTATCGCCTCCGGGCGGTTGGGATCGCACGCCAAGCCGTAGCTCGCATCGTTCGGGAACACGATCGTGCCGCCGGAAAAAATCACGCGTGCGCATTCTTCGACAACGTATTCGATACGCTCGGTGTGCGCGTCGATCACCGTCGGAACGCTCATGCCGCTCGTCTATCCATGCGGCCCCGGAAGAAGCGTGACGCGCCGCACTAGACGCGGAGTCGCATTCCCGTACCGATAGCGACGCAGGAGAGTGGATCCTCCGCAACGATCGCCGGCACGCCGGTAACTTCCGAGAGCAGCTTGTCCAGACCGCGTAAGAGCGCACCGCCGCCCGTCAGGATCACGCCGCGGTCGATGATATCGGCGGCAAGTTCGGGCGGGGTTTTTTCAAGAACCGCCTTGACCGCTTCGACAATCCCGCCGACCGGCTCGGATAGCGCCTCGCGAATTTCTTCACTCGTGATCTTCACCGTTTTCGGCAAGCCGTTGATCAGGTCGCGGCCGCGAATCTCCATTGCGAGTTCCTGTTCGAGCTTGTATGCGGAGCCGATTTTCATCTTGACTTCTTCCGCCGTGCGCTCCCCGATCATTAGGTTGTACACGCGGCGAATGTACCGCACGATCGCATCGTCGAGCTTGTTTCCCGCCACGCGAATCGATTGCGACACCACGACGCCGCCGAGTGAAATAACCGCGACGTCCGTCGTTCCGCCGCCGATATCGACCACCATGCTGCCCGTCGGCCCGTCGATCGGAAGCCCCGCGCCGATTGCCGCGGCCATCGGTTCCTCGATGATGTCCACGCTGCGTGCGCCCGCAAGCTTCGCCGCATCTTTTACGGCGCGCTCTTCGACGCTCGTGATTTCCGCCGGAACGCAAATCGTAACGTGCGGTTTCGGTTTGATGATCGAGGACCACCACGACCGGTCTTTCATGACTTTCTTGATGAAGTACGAAAGCATCGCCTCGGTTACTTCGAAATCGGCGATGACGCCGTCGCGAAGCGGGCGGATGGCTTGAATGTGCGCCGGCGTTTTGCCGAGCATCTGGCGCGCTTCCTCGCCGACGGCCAGTACTTTACCACTGTTCATATCCTTTGCGACGACGGAAGGCTCGCGTAAAACGATGCCTTTACCTTTGACGTGCACCAGCACGTTCGCCGTGCCGAGATCGATGCCGATGTCCAAACCGAACTCCTGATTTATCCGTGATGTAAAAAGAAAAGCTTCTAGCCCGCAGCGGAGCTAATGCGCGGGTATTCGCGGGTTTCAAACAGTCCCGGAGGCTCCGTAAGCGGCGTGACGCCGCTGCTGCGCTGTACTTGACCACCAAGCGACGAGAGCATTTCTTCCAAGCGCTCGTAACCGCGATCGACGTATTCGAGCCCGATGATTTCCGTTTCGCCGACGGCCGCGAGCCCGGCGACGATAAGAGCTGCCCCCGCGCGGATATCGGGTGCCTCGACGGGCGCTCCCGAGAGTTGCGCGACCCCCTTGACGACGGCAGTGTTGCTCTCCATCGAAACGCGCACGTCGGCACCCATGCGGGCGAGTTCGTTCACGTACGAAAAACGCGCGTTAAAGATGGATTCTTCGACGACGCCGGTGCCGGGAACCGTGCAAAGAAACGACACCATCTGCGGTTGTAAATCGGTCGGAAAGCCCGGGTACGGTGCGGTGAGAATATCGGTTCCACCGGTAATCGTGCTGCCGTCTACGCGAATCCAATCGTCGCCGAACGTAAGGTCGACGCCGCACTCTTGCAACTTCATCATGAAAGCTTCGAGATGATCGGGGCGGCAACGCGTTACCGTGACGTCACCGCGCGTCGCAAGACCGCTGAGCAGAAGCGTTCCGGTCACGATGCGGTCCGGAATAATTTCATATTCTACACCGTGCAACTCGGTCACGCCGTCGATGCGCATGGCATCGGTTCCCGCGCCGGAGATCTTCGCGCCCATCGCGATCAGGAAGTTTGCCAGATCGACGACTTCGGGTTCCATCGCGGCGTTGTCGATCGTCGTCGTGCCGTCGGCTACAACCGCCGCGAGCATCGCGTTTTTCGTCGCGCCGACGCTTGGAATTCGGAAGTCGATCGCGCCGCCGTGCAAACGTTTGTTTTTCGATTCCGCGATCAAATACCCGTGCGCGTTGCGAACGTCGCAACCCAGCGCGACGAAGGCTTGCTCGTGCATGTCCGTGGCACGCGTGCCCAGAACGCAGCCGCCGGGCAGCGGCACTTCCGCGCGGCCGAAACGGCCGAGCAGTGGTCCGACGATATCGAACGAAGCCGCGAGTTTGCGAACCAGCGTGTACGGCGCGCGATACGACGCGACGTTGCTGGAATCGATCGTGACCGAGCCATCGGCCTCGTAATGGATGCGCGCACCGAGCGCTTCGAGCAGCGACCACATTACCGAGACGTCGGTAATGCGGGGTACGCGGTGGAGCGTGACGGTGCCCTTTGCGAGCAATGCGGCGGCCATAATCGGCAGCGCGGCGTTCTTAGCGCCATGCGTTGCGATCGAGCCTTCCAATCGTGAACCGCCGCGGACGCGCAGCGTGGTTTCTAAGCGATCGAGCATTCCGCTGTAAAAGGTTCGCGGAGCGCATGAGCGCGCCCCGCTTTATTTCGATCTGCGATCAGTGGCCGGTGACGCGCAACTTGGCGCTTGCGAAGTCGATGATCGCCTGCTCTCGCGAATACGCATCGCCGGTTGCGGTTTTCTGGCGTTCGGAGGCCGCCGCGAGCTCGTCGCGAGAAGCCGCCACGTCGATATCATCGAAGCTTAATGCCTGATCGACCAGAACCGTCACGCGATCCGGAAGCGCTTGCATGAAACCTTCGCCGGTCGCAACTTCAAGCCGGGTTGAAGCGCTGTTTCCGACGACGTTAGCGCGAAGAACACCCGGCTTGAGGCCCGCGAGGAATGGCGCGTGATGGGGGAGGATGCCCTCTTCGCCTTCGGTCGTGGTCGCGATTACCAGCTCAGCTTCGCCTTCAAAAACGATCTTCGTGGGCGTGATAAGCGCAAATGGAACGGTATTTGCCATCGCTAGACCGAGGCGCCGAGTTTTTCGGCGGCTTCCTTGACCTCGTCGATGCCGCCCTTGTAGAAAAACGCCTGCTCCGGAAGATGATCGACTTTCCCGTCGAGGATTTCTTTGAACGAAGCGATCGTATCTTGGATCTTCACGTATTTCCCCGGGGTACCCGTGAACTGCTCGGCTACGAAGAACGGCTGCGAGAACATGCGTTGCATCCGCCGCGCCCGGCCAACGGCAACCTTGTCGTCTTCCGAAAGCTCTTCGACACCGAGAATCGCGATGATATCCTGGAGGTCTTTGTAGCGCTGCAGCGTCTCTTGTACGCCGCGCGCGACCGCGTAGTGTTCCTGACCGACGATCTGGGGATCGAGAATGCGCGAATTCGACGCGAGCGGATCGACGGCGGGATAGATGCCGAGTTCGGAAATCGGGCGCGAAAGCGCGGTCGTGGCGTCGAGATGTGCGAAGGTTACGGCGACGGCGGGATCGGTGTAGTCGTCGGCGGGAACGTAAACGGCCTGCACCGACGTGATCGAGCCTTTGTTCGTTGACGTGATGCGTTCTTCTAGCGCGCCCATGTCGGTCGAAAGCGTCGGTTGGTATCCGACAGCGGACGGCATGCGGCCCATAAGGGCGGAGACTTCCGAGCCCGCCTGGAGATAGCGAAAAATGTTGTCCATGAATAACAACACATCGGCTCCTGTTTCGTCGCGGAAGTATTCGGCCATCGTAACGCCGGTTTGCGCGATGCGAAAACGCACGCCCGGCGGCTCGTCCATTTGACCGAATACGAGCGTCGTTTGCGCGAGGACGCCGGACTCTTTCATCTCGAGCCACAAGTCGTTTCCTTCACGCGTGCGCTCGCCGACGCCGGTGAACACGGAAAAGCCCTTATGCACGTTCGCGATGTTGCGAATGAGTTCTTGAATGAGCACCGTCTTGCCGACACCCGCGCCTCCGAAGAGCCCCACCTTACCCCCGCGCGTATACGGCGCCATGAGATCGATAACTTTAATGCCGGTCTCGAAAAGCTTTGGCGTGGGATCTTGCGATTTAAAGTCGGGAGCGGGACGGTGAATCGGCCATCGTGCTGCGGCTTTCACCGGCTCGTTCGAGTCGATCGCTTTGCCGAGAACGTTGAAAATTCGCCCGAGCGTCCCTTCGCCGACGGGAACGGTAATCGGTCCGCCGGTCGAGCTGACCCCCGCGCCGCGCATCAAACCGTCGGTCGCACCCATCGCGAGGCAACGCACTTGATTGTTGCCGAGTTCGTCTTGCACTTCGAGAACGAGATCGCGCGCCTGCATCGCGGTTCCGCCAAGACCGGCTTGACCGTTTTGCGCGGCATGAGATTCCTCGTTCACGCGCACCATCAACGCGTCGTTGATTTTCGGGAGCGTCTCGGGCGTAAACTCCACGTCGACGACGTTACCGAGCACTTGCACGACTTTACCGGTGGCAGCCATTTCTTACGTTTCCTCTTTTAAATCCTGAGCGTTTCGCGACTGTGTCTTTTTAAGATCCGGAAAGCGCTTCCGCGCCGCCGACGATTTCGAGCAGTTCCTTCGTGATCGCAGCCTGACGCGCGTTGTTCATTGCGATCGTCAATTCGTCGATCAGTTTCCCGGCATTATCCGTCGCGTTGTTCATCGCGACCAATTGCGCGGCAAAGAATGCCGCATCGGTTTCGAGCATGGCCGAAAAAAGCGTGAATTCAAGGTATTTCGGAAGCAACTGCGAGAGGACGGCCTCGGGCGAGGGCGCAAATTCGACCCATCCCTTCGGCCCGCCGGGCTTCTCATCCGCAGCGCCTCCGCGGGCTTCGTCAACGTCTACGGGGACGAGTCTGCGGGTCTCGGGACGTTGCAAAAGCATCGAAATCAGCTTCGAGGAAACCAGCGTGATGCCGGAGATCTTGCCGGCAACGAAGTCTTCCGTCACGCGGCGCGCCAGTTCGCGAGCCGTGTCGACCTTCGGCTGCGCGCCGAGCGCCCACGTGGCGTGCTCTTGAGCACCGCTGCGGCGGACGAAATTACGCGCCTTTATGCCGACGGTGAAATACGTGACTTTCGCGTGCTCGCGCACGTACGCTTCGGCCGCGCGCGTGACGTTCGAATTGAACGCGCCCGCAAGACCCTTGTCGGCCGTCATGACGATCAGACCCATCGGTGCGCCCTCCGCGCCTGGTTTCATGAACGGATGATCCACGGTATTCACGCTCGCCATCAGATCGCGCAGCATTTCCGAAATCGTTTCTGCGTACGGGCGCGCCTGCTTTTGCGCCAGCTCCGCACGCCGGATTTTCGCCGCGGCGACTTGTTTCATCGCTTTGGTGATTTGCTGCGTGTTCTTCAGCGAGCGGATGCGCTCGCGAAGGTCTTTTACCGACGGCATATGCTAGAAGCTCTTGTTGAATTCCGCAAGAGCCGCGTCGAGCTGTTTCTTCACGTCCTCCGAAAGCTGACCGCTGTCGGCAATCGACTTCGGGATATCCGGGTGCTTCTCGTGAAGGAACCCGACGAATCCGCTCGCCCAATTTTGCAGTCGGCTCGTCGGAACGTCGTTGACGAAGCCTTTAGTCGCGCCGTACAACAGCACGACTTGATCTTCCGTCGCCTGCGGCTGATACTGCGGTTGCTTGAGCAGCTCGGTGAGTTTCTCGCCGCGCAGCAGTTGGTTTTGCGTGGATTTATCGAGATCGCTTGCGAGTTTTGCGAACGCCGCGAGATCGCGATACTGCGCGAGTTCGAGCTTTAATTGACCCGCGACGGATTTCATTGCTTTGGTTTGCGCCGAACCGCCGACGCGCGATACGGACAGACCGACGTCTACGGCCGGGCGGATGCCTTGGAAGAACAGGCTCGGCGTAAGGTAAATCTGGCCGTCGGTAATCGAAATCACGTTGGTTGGAATATATGCCGCAAAGTCGCCGGCTTGCGTTTCAATAATCGGAAGCGCGGTCATCGAACCGCCGCCCAGTTCGTCTGAAAGTTTCGCGGCGCGTTCGAGCAGGCGCGAGTGTAAAAAGAACACATCTCCGGGGTAGGCTTCGCGACCCGGCGGGCGCCGAAGCAACAACGCCATTTCGCGATACGACTGCGCGTGCTTCGTGAGATCGTCGTAAATAATGAGAACGTCTTTGCCGCCGTACATCAACTCTTCGCCCATCGCAGCGCCCGCGAACGGTGCGATCCAACGAAGGGCCGCCGCTTCGGACGGTCCGACGGTAACGATCGTCGTGTAGTCCATAGCGCCGCGCTGTTCGAGAATCTGCGCGAGTGCCGCGACGGTCGAATTTTTCTGGCCGATTGCGACGTAGATGCAGAAGACGTTGCGCCCGCGTTGATTGATGATGGTGTCGATTGCGATTGCGGTTTTGCCCGTCGAGCGGTCGCCGATGATGAGTTCGCGCTGCCCTTTGCCGATGGGAATCAGCGCGTCGATCGCGCGAATGCCCGTGGGCAGCGACTGCTTCACGGGTTGGCGTTCGACGACGGAGGGCGCGACGTTCTCGATCGTGCGGAACGTCGTGGTCTCGATCGGCCCTTTTCCGTCGAGCGGTTGGCCGAGCGGATTGACGACGCGCCCGAGGAGCGCCTCACCGACCGGTACCGACGCGATGCGGCCCGTACGGCGCACCTTATCGCCTTCTTTGATATCCTCGTCGTCGCCCATGATGACGACGCCGACGTTGTCCTCCTCGAGATTGAGCGCCACGCCCGCAAGGCCGTTCGGAAATTCGACGAGTTCCGAAGCGCGAACGCCGCGCAGACCATAGACGCGCGCGAGGTTCGCACCGACCTCGATGACGGTTCCGACCTCGTCTTCCTGAACTTGCCCATTGAAGTTCGCTATTTGCTGCTTCAGGATTCCGGCGATTTCATCAGCGTTAATCATTGTGTGTTCCTAAGAAGTCGATTCGTGAGAAAGTTCATTCGAAAGCAGGTTTCGCGCAAGTTGTTCCAGCCGGCCCGCGACCGTGCCGTCGATTCTGCGGTCGCCCATCATGATGCGAACGCCGCCGATCAGCGACGGATCGTGTCGAACCGCAACCTCAAACTTCTTTCCATACACGCCTTCGAGCCGAGCTACCAACGACCGAAGGTCGGTTTCGGAGAGGTTCCGCGCCGTCGTTACGGTCAACGGCTCGGCGCCGCGAGCGGTGCGCTCGAGTTTGCGATATTCTACGAGCAGCGCATCGAGCAACGCCTCGCGGCGCTTGCGTACGAGCAGCAAAAGCGTGTGCAGCGCGACCTCGTCCACTTTTCCTGAGAAGGCCGCTGCGAGCGCGCACTCCTTATTTCGGCGGTCGACGGTTGGGGCGCGGTAGAACTCGCGCGTAAGCTCGTCTTGGTTGATCGTTGTCGCGATCGTCGAGAGATCGCTCCCCACGCGCTCCACGGCGCTCTTATCGCTCGCGAGCGAAAACACGGCGCTTGCGTAGCGCCGCGCTACTTTTTCGTTCGCCATTTACGTTCTCACCTGAGCGCTGCGAACGCCCGTTTCGAGCGAGGCCACAAACCTATCGACAAGTTCGGTATTTACCACATCGTCTACACGGCGCTCGGCATCGGCGCGCGCGATCCGGAGCGCGCGCTCGAGGAGTTCGCCGCGCAAACGTACGCGCGCCGACGCGCGCTCACGGGCGAGTTCACTCTCCGCATTGCGAATTACGCGTTCGCCTGCGGCTTTTGCCTCTGCGAGAATCGCTTCGCGCTCCTGCGCGCTTTGCGCGGCAACGCGCGTCTTGATTGCTTGTGCGTCGCGTTTTGCGCCGTCGATCCCGCTCTTGAGCGCTTCGACCGCTTGGCTCATTTCATCGCGATGGCGTTCCGCGAGCGCAATGCGCTCGTTGCTCGTTTTTTGTGCGGCCGCGACCGCGGGAGCGATCGATTTTTGCCAAACCCATACGATCGCCGCGACGAAGAGCACGAACGCGACAATTTGGCTCCAAAACGCGATTGCTTCGTAGTTCACGATGCGAGGATCTCCGGGACGATCTTTCCGAGGATGTTATGCGCGAGTTGTACCGCAAGCGCGTCTTGCTGTGGGCGAACCGCCGCGAGTTCGCCTTCAACCACCCGGTGCGCGTCCTCGACAATGTTCGATGCGCGCGCGGCAGAATCGGAGGTTATCTGCGCGGCTTCATTTTGAGCGTCGGCCCGGTTACGCACGACCGCAGCTTCTGCTTCCCGGCGCGCGTCGGTGCGTATCGCCTCGGCGCGATTGCGTAACTCCGTGCCCTCGGCCTGCGCGCGGTCGTAGTCGCTCGTCAGACTCTCGATGTACGCGCGGCGCTTCGCAATCGCCGCGCCGACGGGGCGCAAAAAGATCCAATTCAACACCACGAAAAAGATCGCGAAGTTGATCAGTTGGACCCAGAACGTTCCGTCGGTCGAGAGAAACATGCGTTATTTAGCCTAATGCCCGCCGGCGAGGATCTTCGTTACGAGGCTCGGCACGTTCGCAACGCCGAAGAACAGATAGAGTCCGAGGCCGAGGGCGATGAAGGCGTTTGCTTCCACGAAGCCGACGCCGATGATGAGGAATTGCAAGATGTTGGCGCGCGCTTCGGGTTGACGCGCGATGGCCTCAACGGCGCGAGCGCTCACGAGGCCGTCGCCGATCGTGGTGCCGATGGCAAACGCAGCGGTAATTAGGGCAAAGCCGACTGCGGCAACGGCGGCGATAATAACTTCTGGGCTCAACGTATGGTCCTTTCGCGGAATCAGTGGTCGTCGGAGAGGGCTAAACCGAGATAAACGATCGAGAGCAGAACGAAGACGAACGCTTGGAGTAACCCGATAAGGAAATTGAAAATCTGCAAGAAAAACGGCATGACGGCCGCTGCGAGCGAGAGATTGAACGAACCGATCGAGATATGTGCGAGGATGATTTGCTGAATGACGATCAGGAGCAACTCGCCGATGAAAATGTTGAAAAAGAGTCGTAAAGCAAGCGTCGTGGGCCGCAAGACTTCTTCGAGGATGTTGATCGGCAACATGTAGGCAAACGGCTGCAGCAGGTGTTTGTAAAACCCGAGCCCCGATTTCCGGACGCCGGCGACTTGAATGATGATGAATACCATCACGGCATAGGCGGCGGCGGTGTTGAGATCGGCGGTCGGCGACCCACCGAAAGGCAGGCTCATCGCCTTGAGCGGTAGCGCGCCGAACTCATTGAGCAAGAAGATGAACGTGACGAGCGCGATGAAAAACGGGACGAACGGTTCGCCACGCTTTCCAAGCGAGCCGTTGGCTAGATCGGCGATGTAGTTGATCGAGCCTTCGAGCACGGTCTGACGCTTGTTGACGAACGCAGAACGATACGACGCGCCGACCCATGCGAAGAAGGGCAACGTGAAAGCCATGACGAGCCATGTCGTCAAGACGGTATCGGAGTGCACGGTTCCAAGCACCGGCACGTGCCAGAGTGCGTGTTCACCGATTTGCTCGTGCAAGAAACTCTCTTTATATTCAGCGTTCGCGCGCCACGCCGAGAACATGGAGCGCGAAGGGAACAAATAGTCCGGCTATAAACAGCGGCACGGTCCACCAAGGCCCGACCGCGGCGAACACCCCCGCGACTATAGCGAAGAGCCCCACCCGAAATAAACTACTTAAGACGAAGGGCTTCGCGTTACCGGAATCGGCAAGCCGACGACCTGTGTGAATGATGAGCCCGAGGTTGACGAAGCCGCAGATCAGGCCGATAGCTAAGGCAACCGCGGCCGATACCGTCGCGCCGGCGAAGGGTAGGTACGGCATCCTAGGTCATTTTCCCGCCTCGAGAAGCGAGCGGACGGAGGCATATCCGCCGAGCACTACCCCCGCGAACAACCCCACGACGGCCCACCACGAGTGCCCCGATGCCTTGCCCGCGTACAGCCCGATCGCAAACCCGGCGATCGCCGCGCCGGCAAACGTCGCCCCGGCGGTCAGAGCGGGTTTCACGTCGCGCTAAAGGGTTCGGGGTACTCGCCGCCGCGTAACCTAGCGAGCAACCAAGCCACAATTCTTGCCGCAGCGTGCCCGTCGCCGTAGGGATTCGCGGCGCGTGACATCCGCGCGTACTCAGCCTCGTTCGCGAGCAGGCGGCGCGCGGCCGAAACGATCCGCGCCCGCTCGTGACCGACCAGCTCGAGCGTTCCTGCCTCTAGGCCCTCGGGGCGTTCGGTTTCGTCGCGCATGACCAACACCGGCTTGCCGAGGCACGGAGCTTCTTCCTGGAGGCCGCCCGAATCGGTTAAAACAAACGTCGACGCTTTCACCGCCGCCACCATCCGCGCGTAGTCGACCGGCTCGACGAGCACGACGCCCGGCACTCTACCAAGCACGTCGTATGCAACGGGCCGGACGTGCGGAGACGGATGAACCGGCCAGTAAATTTGCGGCCGTGAAGGCAGTTCCGAAATTTCGCGCATCGCTTCGCACATGTCGCGCATGAACGGATGGTTTTCGCGGCGGTGCGCGGTCACGACGACGAGCGGACGCGCGGGGTCGATTTCCTCAAACCGCGGCGGCTTGGGCAAATCCCCTCGCCGCGCAGTTGCAAGGAAGGCATCGATGACCGTGTTGCCGGTCACGATGATGTCCTCACTCTTCACGTTTTCGCGCAATAGATGTTCGCGCGCGAGCGACGTCGGCGAAAAATTGTACGACGAAACGACGCCGGTTATCCGGCGGTTCATCTCCTCGGGAAACGGCAACCAGCGTTCGCTCGTGCGCAGTCCGGCTTCGACGTGTCCGGCTGGAATGTGCGCGTAGAACGCGGCTAGTGCCGCCGACGAGCTCGTCGTCGTGTCGCCGTGAACGAGCACGACGTCCGGTTTGGCCTCTTTGAGAACCGGTTCCATGCCCGTAAGCACTCGCGTCGTAATTTGGGTGAGCGTCTGGTCCGCGGTCATGATATCGAGGTCGTACCGCGGCTCGATTGCGAAGAGGTGGAGCAAGTCGTCGAGCATTTTGCGGTGTTGCGCGGTGACGCACACGATCGATTCGATCTGTGGGTGCGCATCGAGCGCGTGGACAACGGGGGCCATTTTGATCGTATCAGGCCGCGTGCCGAACACCGTCATGACGCGTAGCGATTTCTTCACGATGCGTGCCTAAAAACGTGGAGGAATCCGGTCGAAAGCGCGAGCGCCACGAGGCCGAGCACGAAGCATAACGCGTAGATCAAAAGCACCGCCTGGCGGACGTTCAGGCCAAATCTGAAAATCAATTGATGGTGAAAATGACCGCGATCCGCTTCGGTGATCCGTTTGCCCGCCTTGGCTCGCCGCACGATCGCCGCCGCCGTGTCGAGGATCGGCAGCGCGAGTACGACGACCGGCACGACGATGCTTATCGCAATCGCCGTCTTACTCGCGCCGATGATCGACACCGTCGCAAACACATAGCCGATAAAAAGCGAGCCCGCGTCACCCAGAAAAATCCTCGCGGGATTGAAGTTGTACGGTAAGAAGCCGATCGCCGCGCCGGCCAGCGCGACGACGACGAGCGCGACCACCGGATTAGCGTGAACGACCGCAATCGCAAAGAGAAAAATGCTCGAGATTGCCGCGACGCCCGCGAGCAATCCATCGAGCCCATCGATGAAATTGATCGCGTTCATCATGCCGACGTACCACAAGAGCGTCAGCGGCACGGAGACGACGAGCGGGAAGTCGATCCAATTCGTTCCCGGATTGTGATCGAACGGATTGGTTACGCCCGGGACGATGAAGCCGTAGAACATCGAAACGAGCGCGACGACAATCTGTGCGAGGAGCTTGCTGCGCGGGCGCATCCCCATGATGTCGTCCCAAACGCCGACCCCCAAAATCAGCATGCTACCGAACAGCAATCCGACCAGACGGTGAATCGCGTCGAACTGATCGCTGATTGCCTCGATCTTTTGATGGACGCCGAGATGCGATATCGCCGGAAAGAGCGTGTACGGCGAGGAGAGCGCGAAACCTAACACCGCAAAGAGCGCAAAGGCAAATCCGAAAAATACCGCGATCCCTCCGATTCGAGGCGTCGGCGTCTCGTGCACGCGCCGGGCTTCGTGCGTTTGGTCGATAACGCCGAGATGCGTTGCGAGCCGCACCACAAGCGGGGTGCCCAGGGCGCAAACGAGCGCCGCAATCGCAAACGCCGCGAAATAGATAAGCCCCGGCGTCAAGAACGCGACCCTTCCAGGCGCGCGAATTGCACGAGGGCCACGCCGGCCTCTGCAAGCAGTTCCGCGGCCACGGCGTCGGGGTACGCCAGATCGTAGACGATTTTCACGATGCCCGCACTAACGAGCAGTTTCGAGCATCCAATGCACGGCTGATGCGTGCAATACGCACTCGCGCCTTGTAATGCCACCCCGTACAGCGCGCCTTGAACGATCGCGTTGGCTTCGGCATGCGTTGCGCGCAGACAGTGGTCGCCCGCAATCGTGCAGCCGACTTCGGTACAGTGTGCGACGCCGCGCGGCGCGCCGTTGTACCCCGTCGTGAGGATCCGGTGCTCTCGCACGAGGATCGCGCCGACGCTCGCGCGCGGGCAAGTCGCCCGCGTTGCAACCGTGTGCGCGATTTGCATGAAATACTCGTCCCAGCCCGGTCTCACTTGCAATTCCTAACTTTGAATGCGCACCGAAACCGGTACTGAGGTCAAACTCCCAAACATGCGGTCGCCGGCGTCACCCAGTCCCGGCACGATATAGGCGTGTTCGTTCAATCCGGCGTCGATCGACGCCGCCACGATTCGTACCGAC
Source organism: Vulcanimicrobiaceae bacterium (assembly GCA_039937995.1). Classification (GTDB taxonomy): domain Bacteria; phylum Vulcanimicrobiota; class Vulcanimicrobiia; order Vulcanimicrobiales; family Vulcanimicrobiaceae; genus JALYTY01. Next base: position 15,546 of record JBDTFK010000176.1, read on the forward strand.
GGATGCGCCGCTAACATCGCTTCGATGCCCTCGGGAGCCGCGATGACGCAGACGAACGTGATCGAGCGCGCCCCTCGGTCGGCGAGCGCATCGATCGCCGCTATACCGGAATGTCCGGTTGCAAGCATCGGATCCAACAGAAAGACGTGGCGCCCCGCGAGTTCGGGCGGAACGTTTGCGTAGTAGGGTACGGCGCGCAACGATTGGGGATCGCGATAAAAGCCGAGGTGCGCGACGACCGCATCGTCGACGACACTCAGAAAGCCCGGCAGCAACCCAAGGCCGGCGCGAAGCACCGGCGCGACGACCGGACGCGTAGCAATGCGTTGCGCGGTCATCTCGGCGATCGGCGTCACCACGCGCTCGTCGCGCAACGGCAGCGACCGCGTCGCTTCATAGGCGAGGAATGTGCCGAGTTCTTCGATCAACGCTCGGAACACCGGCGTCGACGTACTGGAAGACCGCAATCGCGCAAGGCGATCGGCGACGGCCGGATGGTCGACGACCTGCACGTTTCCGGAAAGGGACATACCGCTCGATTCGAGCGGGTGGGGCCGCGACCTGCGCCGTACCGTGCGGCGTATGATGACGCGCGGTCGCGATGCCTGGGTGCTCCTTGCGACGATTGCGGCCTCGAGTTTGGCCTTTATCGACGGTTCCGTCGTTACGCTTGCGCTTCCGGTAATCCAACGAGACTTTCATGCGAGCGCCAGTGCGGTTACGTGGATTGTCGAACTCTACACGCTCGTTCTCGGCGCGCTAATGCTGCTCGGCGGCGCGCTCGGCGACCGTTACGGGCGAAAGCGCATCTTTTCGCTCGGTACGATAGTCTTTGCCGCCGGCAGCATCGGGTGCGCGTTTGCATGGTCCATTCCATCGATGCAGGCGGCGCGCGTGCTTCAAGGCGTGGGCGGAATGCTGCTCGTGCCCGCGAGTCTCGCAATCGTCGGGGCGCATTTTACCGGTACGGCGCGTGGAAAAGCGTTCGCGGCGTGGTCGTCCTTCGGCGCATTGACCTCTGCGCTCGGCCCGATGGCGGGCGGCCTGCTGATCGATCATTTTGGTTGGCGCTCCGTTTTTTGGATCAATATCCCGCTCGCGCTCGTCGTTCTCTATGCAAGCGCGCGTCACATCGAAGAAAGCCGCGACAACGATGCTCCCGCGCACTTGGACATCTTCGGCGCGACGCTCGTTACCGCCGGTCTCGGCGCACTGACGTACGCGCTCATCGCATCGTCGCAAACCGGCTGGAGCGATTGGCGAATCGTTGCATGCGCGGCGTGCTCCGTAACTCTGCTCGCGTGGTTTGCGTCGCACGAAGCGCGCACGAAAGCGGCGCTCGTCCCAGCCGCAATCTTCACGTCGCGTACCTTTACAAGTTTGAATCTCGCGACGCTGGCGCTTTACGGGGGGCTCGCGGGCCTCTTTTATGAAATGCCGTTCTCCATGATTCAGACGCACGGCTACAGCGCTACCCAAACCGCATTCGCAACGCTTCCGATGATCGGCGGCGTCGCATTGCTCGCGCGCCTCGGTTCGACGTTGCGCGCGAAGATCGGCTTGCGTTACGTTCTCACTGTTGGACCGTTCATCGTCGCATGCGGTTTCGTGCTGCTCGCACTTCTGGCGAAAAACGCGGGTTATGTCACGAGTTTCTTTCCCGGCATTTTGCTCGTCGGTCTCGGAATGGGCATCGTCGTTGCGCCGCTGACCACCGGCATCATCGATGCCGCCGATCCGCGTCACGTCGGCGTCGCTTCGGGCATCAATAACGCCGTTTCGCGGATCGCCGGGCTGCTCGCGATTGCGGCTCTCACGGCGGTCCTATCGGCAACCTACAACGTCCACTTCGACGCCGATCTCGGCCGCATGCACGCATCGGCCGCACAACGAAGCGCATCACTTGCGCAACGAGACCGGCTTGCAGGCGCGAGGTTTACCGACGCAGCTTTGCAGCGCGCGTCGTTCGACGCATTCGATACCGGGTTCGCAACAATCGCGGGAGCCTGCGCGTTCCTAGCGCTCGTCGCGGCGATCGTCTGTTTTGCCGGTATCGACGAGCGTGCGCTAAAGCAGTCGTAGTCGACGAGCGCCTACGGCACTCCGAAACCGGACGTAAGTTCGCGTACTCGCGAGCGAAGCTTCTCAAGCTGCGCGCGCGTTTCGAGATCGGGTAGAGCATCGATGATGATGCGAGCAACTTCGCGGCAATCGCTCTGAGCGAAACCGCGCGAAGTAATTGCCGGCGTTCCGATGCGAATGCCGCTTGCGACCATCGGCTTTTGCGTATCGAACGGAATGGCGTTTTTGTTGACGGTTATCCCGATCTCGTCGAGGTATTTCTCGACCGCCTTGCCGGTGAGGCCCTTTACGGAAAGGTCGACGAGGAGGAGATGGGTATCCGTTCCGCCCGCAACCAAACGCAGCCCACCGCGCACGAACTCCTCGGCCATTGCGCGCGCGTTTGCAATCACCGCTTCCTGGTACGCCTTGAACGACGGCTGCAACGCTTCAGCGAACGCGACGGCTTTCGCCGCAATCGTGTGCATCAGCGGACCACCCTGAATACCGGGGAACACGCTCTTGTCGACCGGCTGCGCCCACTTCTCCGTGCAGAGTATGATGCCCCCGCGCGGGCCGCGTAGCGTTTTGTGCGTCGTCGAGGTCACGAAATCGGAAACCGGGACCGGCGAAGGGTGAAGCCCGGCGGCGACGAGTCCCGCAACGTGCGCCATATCGACGAGCAACGTTGCGCCGACTTCATCTGCGATCTCACGAAATGGGGCGTACTCCATCGTGCGCGGATACGCACTTGCGCCCGCGATGATCATCTTCGGTTTGTGTTCGCGCGCGATCGTGCGCACTTCGTCGAAGTCGATCAGTTCGGTGTCTTGCCGCACGCCGTACGCGACCGCGCCGTAGAGCTTTCCGCTAAAGCTCACTTTCGTTCCGTGGGTTAAGTGGCCGCCGTGCGCGAGCGACATCCCGAGTACGGTGTCGCCCGGCGCGAGATGCGCCATGAATACCGCCATGTTGGCTTGCGCGCCCGAGTGCGGCTGAACGTTTGCGTGATCGGCGCCGAACATCTCCTTGAGCCGGGAGAGCGCGAGGTTTTCAACGACGTCGACGTATTCGCATCCGCCGTAGTAGCGCTTTCCCGGATAGCCTTCGGCGTACTTATTGGTCAACACGCTGCCCATCGCTTCGCGGACCGCCCGACTCGCATAGTTCTCGGATGCGATCAGTTCGAGATTTTCTACTTGGCGGCGCTCTTCATTTTCGATCGCCGCGAACACGTCGGGATCTTGCGCTTGCACTTGGGACGGCGTAAGGATGTCCATGGTTTCCGTTTCTTCTTTATAACAAAAGTCGGATGTTTTTTTACAGCAGCTCTTTGGGCGTTTCGGCGCCGGTTACCGCGCCGGTTTCAATGGCTTTGAGCGTGCGCTCGCGCTGCGCATCGCCGAACTCGAAGAGTTGTCCGACGCGGTACGCGTGGCGCCCGCCGTCAAACGGCGTTTCAAGAAAGATCTGCACCAAACGCTCGGTCATCTCCCAGCCGGTAAGGCGCTCGGAGAGCGCGAGGATATTCGCATCGTTGTGACGCCGCGAAAGCTCGCACGCGAGGGGTTCGAACACGACCGCGCAGCGCACGCCCGGAACCTTGTTCGCAGCGATCGAGATACCGATGCTCGAGCCGCAGACCACGATACCGCGGTCCGCATGCCCCGCCGCAACCGCTTCGCCGACGGCGAATCCGTATTGCGGATAGTCTACAGGCGTTGCATTGTGCGTTCCGTAATCGACGGTCGTATGGCCGGCTTCGCGCAACGATGCCGCGATACGGTCCTTGTACTCGAATCCCGCGTGGTCCGCGCCAAGCGCAATCTTCATAAGCGGAGGGCTCTCCCTGCGGCGGTCGAAGGTCGACGGCCGAATGAAATTAGCATGCACAAGCGACGCCTGTGCGCATCTCTTTGAATCGGGCGAACTCACGCAACTCGAGTTTCTCGATTTTTGTGCGCACGAATCGGCATGCGAAAGCGTCGTCTTGGACGTGCGCCACTTTCCGCGAACCGACGGCGACTACCTCGCCCAAGTTAAGAAGATGGCCGTCGACCTGGGGCTTGCGATAGCCGCCGTTGCCGACGACGGTTTCCTCGTCCGGGAGGACGACGCGATGGAGATGCACCTCGGCCTTGCCGTCGCAACGGGCGCTCCGATCCTCGTTTCGAAAGTCGCAACGGAAACGACGATGTCCTGGAGCGAAGCGCTCGAACGCATCAATCACGCAACCGGTCTCGCCAAAGCAAGCAACGTAACCCTCGCCGTGCGAAACGCATCGGGGACCTTCGCCGCCACGGAACTCGACTACAAGCGCGTCAGCAAAGAGGCCGATTCCGCGTGGCTTCGCTACGCGATGGATCCGGCGGAGTTGGACTCGGCGAGTTCTCCGGAAGCGCTCGTTCCGAAGGCCGTCGCTCTCTGCGCGGGGCTCGACCGCAGCGAGAGCGATGCGCAAGCGTTTTTGCGGCGATTCGACGGTTTCAACGGCCCCTTGGTACTCGGCGGCGCGCTGCTGACGCGCCGAGAAATACAAAGCGCGACACGCCGTTGGCGTACCGCGCTTGCGATGGTGCAACTCAACCGCACGTAGCATTTCCATGCGAGGTTCTGAACCTGCGTTCTGCAGGTGGGTGCGGCCCGGGCGCCGGCAGGGCAGGTACGAGACCCAAGCCTAGCCGTCGTATCCGGAGCTGATGCTCCCGAGGTTAACAAGTCGGTTCGGCACCTATGGCATGGTGAGCGCTAGGCGCAGTCGAGCCCTACTACCGTACCACTGCCCGTCAAGGTCTTGACACGGCGCGAATTTTCGTGATGGATCGCCGTGACGCTGAGCATGCCGCGATCTGCACAAAGCGCTTATGAATTGGCCAAATCTTATCTTTCGCGCGATGCGGTCGAGCGGACGTTGTTTCACAAACTCGAAGCGGCCCGCGGGCGGCATTTTCATTTGGCCATCAACCACCGCAACGACGACTCCTTCGATCCAAATACAAATACGATCGCTTGGGACCCGTACAGCGCGCTACGCACGACGAATGGCGGCAAACAATCACCCGCGCTCGGCCTCGGACACGAAATCGATCATGCCGTCGAACGGTCGCGAATCGCAAACCGCCTGCGTGAAACGCCGAATGCGCGATACGACACGGCCGAGGAACGACGCGTTATCACCGGCAGCGAACGTCACGCCGCACGCACGCTCGGCGAAGCCGTCCGAACCGATCACAGCGGCACAACATATCGAGTCGCCTCGCCGGTCGATCTGTAAGCTCTGGTTCACAACGGGACAACGTCCGGATACCACTCGGCGAATGTCTTTCGCGTGCCGTTTTCCCGTAGTCGCGGCGCCGAATCGAAGTACGCGAGTTCTTCACCTAGCCACGCGACGTTGCTGCACTCCGCTGCAGACCGACATGCAACGCCCCGAAGAACGCCGCGCGAGTACGCTCGTACGCCGATCGGTTGGCACCGATGATGAGAAACCTTCCAAGGATAGGTGATCGGTAAGCGTAGCGAGCGTATGGAATTCGCGTTTACGACGTCCAGAACGAGACTGCGAACAACGTGGACTTGAAGCAAATGCGGCCTCCGATCGGGGCGCAGATCAAATAAACCGATTGCTCGGCCGGCATGCTGTGCGCGTGCATTGGCGGCTGCGACCTCGATCGTCGCGGTTAAGTAGAGAGCGCCGAAGGTACCCGGCGGATTCCAGCGTCCGCCGCTGGCCCTCGAAAAAGACATATCGAGTGGGGAGCCCCAGTCCGGCTTAAAGACACGATAGTACGTGCCTCTTCGTACGACGGATTGCACCTACGTCGCGTAGGCGAATAATCGATGTAGGTACGCATATATCCGCTCGGGTCCGTCGCGCCGAATTATTTCAAGGATTGTCCGCCCTTCGAGCCAGTCATCGGGCGTTCGCACGATTTCCGGAATTCGCGTCGGAATAATCTCTCGTTCAAAAACGCGCGCGAGATCCAAGAGGCGTTCCACGCTCGCCCTGCGGGCTTGGGGGATGCCGCTTTCGCGCCAACCGGACAGCGATGGGCGGCGCACTCCAAACATGTCGGCAAGCTCGGTTTCGCTGACTCCGAAGATGTCGGCAATGGGGTCGAGAAGCGCACAGGCCTCGCGGTTGAGAGTCGGCATTGGATTCATTATAACGCAGGGTGTAGCAGCCTGCAAGTCACCTACGCCTTCAGGTGCCGCGCCCTCTATAACACCGGTTTCCTACACTCGAATCGAACGGTCGATAGCCCAAGCTAAGCGTCCCTAGGACCGCTGCACGCAAAGTGTGAATGCGCACTTCGATGGCTTTGCAACTTCGCGTTTCGCCGCTTGCGCTGCGGCTTAAACACCCTTTTAAGATTGCCCGCGGGGAAGAGAGCGTTGTGCATGCAGCGCTGTTTCGTTTGCAACACGGCGAACACGAGGGGCTCGGCGAGGGAAACCCCACCGAGCGGTACGGCGAATCGGTCGAGTCGATTGCGGACTATTTTGCGGGACACGCGCTTGCAAGCGGCGATCCGTTCCGCCTGGAAACCTTGCTCGATCCCGCGATCCCGCCGGCGGCGCGAGCCGGCCTCGACATTGCCCTGCACGACCTCATCGGCAAGGAACTCGGCGTCCCGCTCTACGCGCTTCTCGGACTCGATCCCGCGGCCACGCCGCAAACGTCCTTTACGATCGGTATTTCCGATCCCGAGACGACGCTGCAAAAGCTCGCCGAGATCGGCGATCATCCCGTGCTTAAAGTGAAGCTGGGCCTGGGCACGCCAACCGCGCAGATAGAAACGATTGCGCTCATTCGCGAACGGTATACCGGAACGATACGCATCGATGCGAACGAAGGTTGGGACGTCGAAACCGCAATCGCGATTTTGGGTGAACTCGCGCGTTTCGATATCGAGTTCTGCGAACAACCGATAGCCGCCGGCTCGCCCGAAGGGTTGCGCGCGGTGCGCGAACGTTCGTCAATCGCGATCGTCACCGACGAAGACTCACTCGACGCAAGCGACCTTCCGCGTTTGCACGGTTGCGTCGACGGCATCAACGTCAAGCTCGCCAAATGCGGCGGTATCCGCGGCGCCCTGGCAATGATTCACACGGCGCGCGCGCTCGGTCTAAAAGTGATGCTCGGGTGCATGGTCGAGAGCGCGATCGCCGCGACCGCGGCGGCGCACCTTTCGCCGCTAGTCGATTGGGCCGATATCGACGGACCGTTTCTTACCTCCGACGATCCATACACCGGCGTTACGTACGAACGCGGAAAACTCATCCTACCGAACGCCCCGGGGCTCGGCGTGCGCGAGCGCGTCGCGCAATGAGCCGGCGGTATGCGATTCTCGCCCTCGATCACTTCGCAGACGACGCAAAAACCGCGCACGGTGTGATCGCGTACGGTGCCGATGAAACCGTCGCGGTGATCGATCCGTCGTGCGCCGGAAAGCGCGTGCGCGACGTGCTGCCGTATCTCCAATCGGACGCGCCGGTCGTCGCAAGCGTCGAAGACGCATTGGCTTTTGCCCCGACGGCGCTCTTGATCGGCACGGCGCCGATCGGCGGCGCGTTGCCCGAGAGTTGGCGCGCGGAGCTTCGGCGCGCGCTTGGCGCGGGGCTCGAACTTGTGAGCGGACTGCACGACATGCTCGGCGACGATCGCGAACTGCGCGATCTCGCGCAAGCGCATGGGACAACGATTTGGGATGTCCGCAAACCTCCGGACGTTCCGATATTCTCGGGCGCGGCCTACGGCGTCGCACCGCCCGTGTTGTTGATGGTCGGCAACGATTGCGCGGTCGGCAAGATGACCGTCGCTCTCGAGCTGGGGCGCGCGGCGGAGGGAACCGGATTGCGAACGACGTTCGTCCCGACCGGGCAAACGGGAATAATGATTGCCGGCTGGGGCATTGCGATTGACCGCGTGATTTCGGATTTCGCATCGGGCGCGACGGAAGCGCTCGTGCTCTACGCCGCCGAGTCGCAACCCGATTTGATCCTGGTGGAAGGGCAAGGCGCGATCAACCACCCGGCGTACGCGCAAGTAACGCTTGCGCTCATGTACGGCTCCGCACCGGACGGATTGATTCTGGTGTGCGATCCGGCACGCAAAGCCGTTTCCGGATTTGATACCCCGACGCTCGGGTATCGCGAATTGATCCGTTTGCACGAGGCGCTGCTCGCAACCGTGAAGCCGGCGCGCGTGCTCGGAATCGCTTTGAACACGCGCACCTTAAACGAACGCGACGCCAAAGCCGAAATCGAACGCGCGCGCAACGAAACGCAGCTTCCCGCAGACGACGTCGTGCGTTTCGGCGCACGCGCGTTTTACGACGACGTCGCGCCGCGCATCGAGAAATCGCAACCGGTCCGATGGGTGCCGGCATGAAGCGAATCTTCGCGCTGTTCTGCGCGCTCGTTACGCTCGCTGCCTGCAGCAAATTGGGAGGAACCGGCACGAACGGCCGCCACCCGTGGACGACACCGGGCGTTTTGCGGATGGGCGAGCCGCAAGAACCCGATAGCCTAAACTTGATGTTTGGACACAACGCCGCAAGTGACGAAGCAAGCGTCCTCCTCTACTCGTTTCTGCTGCGTTTCGACGACAACGGCAACTACATTCCCGATCTCGCGACGGCCGTTCCCACGCTCGCGAACGGCGGAATCAGCCGCGATCAACGCACGATCACGCTTCATCTCCGCAAAGATGCGCGCTGGTCCGACGGCGCTCCGCTAACGGCGAACGATTGGATGTTCACCTATCATGCCGTGCTCAATCCGCGCAACAATACGAAAACGCGTTACGGTTGGGAGGATATCGAATCCGCGAACGCCCCCGATAACTACACGCTCGTCATCCGGCTTAAGAAACCGAGCGTCGCGGCTCTAGGCATCCTGACGATGGCCGGCGCGGCGTATCCGCCGCTGCCGGCGCACCTCCTGGCAAAACTTCCCGATATCAACACCGCCGCGATCAATAGCGCGCCGGTTTCGAGCGGACCGTTCGTGCTAAAGCAATGGAATCGCGGGTCGTCGATGGTCTTCGAGCCGAACCCGTACTATTTCCGCGGCCCGGCGCATCTGAAGCAATTGATCTGGAAAATCATTCCCGACTCCAACACGCTCTTTAGTCAGTTGCAAACGCACGAGATCGACATCTATCGCGGGGTCGAAGAAAACGCTATCCCACGCCTTGCGAACATCGACGGGATTACCGTCGTGCATCGCACCATCGCAAACTGGCGGCACCTCGGAATGAACACGCACGTTGCGCAACTTCGCGACGTGCGCGTCCGGCAAGCCATCGCCTACGGCATCGACTGGAAGCGCATTAACGACACGGTGTATCACGGGTACAACCAACTCGGCCTATCCGATATCTATCCGCAATCGTGGGCTGCACCGTCGCTGCCCGCATATCGGTACGACCCCGCGCGCGCGCGGGCGTTGCTCGCGCAGGCGGGCTGGACGATGGGAAGCAACGGGGTCTTACACAACGGCGCGCTTCCGATGCGGCTGACCGTTTCGGCAACATCGAGCGCGAAGAGCAACGAGCAGTCCGAGGTCGTGATGCAATCGATGCTCAAGGCGCTCGGGTTCGACGTCACGATTCGGAACTATCCCTCCACGTTGATGTTCGCGCAAAACGGCCCGCTCTATACCGGCAACTACGACCTCGAATGGTCGGTCGATACAAACGGGCCCGACCCGGACAACTCGGGGAGTTGGAACTCCGCGTACATTCCGCCCAAGGGTGCGAACACGTCGTGGCTACGCGATCCCGTCATCGATGCCACGAGCGCGGCTGCGGCGGGCACATTCGACCTCGCGAAGCGCAAGGCGCTCTACCAGCGCGAGGAGGAGCGGCTACGCGCGCTGGTCCCGGCGATCTTTTTCTATTGGGAAACGTCGTATTTTGGGGTTAACAGCGACGTACGCGGATTCAAGCCCGCGGCGTTTCTAACCGATGGATGGAATGCATGGGAGTGGCGGATTTAGGCTCGTTCGCGCAGGTTCTCAACGTGCGCGAAACGGCGCGGCTATTTTTCGAGCCCGCGCGTAGCGGCGTGATCAGTTGGAACACCTACACGCCGCAAGGCCGTCTGACGTTCCGTTTGTTGCGCGCGAACTCGCCCGCAAGCGCGTGGTACGATTACGTCGAGTGGCACCCGAGCGGCCGCAAATCGTTTAGCGCCCAAAGCGATCGCGACCGTCTTGCCGTGGAAGTGGACTTGCTGCATGCCGATCAACCGTTTGATGGAATCGAGCTGC